>NZ_JBHXJK010000008.1:8540-48886 GCF_042723255.1 Amycolatopsis thailandensis | reverse complement strand
GGTTTTACCCCCCCACCGCGCCCCTCGTGTTTTATGGGTGGCACCAATTTTAACCTTTTCATTCCCCGGCCCACCCCTCATGACACACCTGGGGGCTAAGAGATGAACCCCTTCGACTTCATCCACTCGTAGGCGACTTCGCCCTGGTCCCGGCCGTCGACGTCGACCTGCTTGCACAGTTCGATCATCTGCTTGTTGTCCAGCGCCGCGCCGACGGCTTCCAGCGGTCCGCGCAGTTCCGGGTACTGCTTGAGGAAGTCCGTGCGCAACGTGGGCACGGCGTTGTACTGCGGGAACGCCTTCTTGTCGTCTTCGAGGACGCGCAGGTTGAGTCCGGCGATCCGGCCGTCGGTCGTGAAGATCTCGCCGATCGGGCAGGTCCCGCTCGCGACGGCCGAGTAGATCGTGCCGATGCCGAAGTTCTTGATCACCGGGTTCTGGAACCCGTACGCCCGCACGGCGGCCGGGAAACCGTCCTGACGGCTGGTGAATTCGGTCTCCAGGCAGAACACGTTCTGGTCCGGCTTCCGCTTCAGGAACTCCGCCAGGTCCGACGTCGTCTTCAGGTTGTTCGCCGCGCCGTAGGCCTCCGTGACCGCGAAGGCGTACTGGTCGTTGAGCGGCGAGTAGTTCAGCCAGGTGACGCCGAACTTCGCCTCGTCGGCCGTCTTCGTGGCTTCGTACTGGGCCTGTTCCCCGCCGGGGACGGGGAGTTCGTTGCCCTGATAGTTGATCCAGCCGGTGCCGGTGTATTCCCAGGTGACGTCGGTCTGGCCGGCGAGCAGCGCCTGCCGCGACGAGTTCGAGCCCTTGATGTCGGTCAGGTCGACGACGTCCGCGCCCGCCGCGGAAAGCGCCATTTCGGCCATGTAGCCCAGGATGATGTTCTCGGTGAAGTCCTTCGACCCCACCGTCACCTTGACGCCCTTGAGGGATTCGATGGGTTTGATCGAACCGGGTTCGATCTTGTACGGCAGCGCGGTGTTGACCTCGAGTCCGCACGCGGAAAGCGTGCCGCACAACAGGACAGCGCCCAGGATCGCTTTGAGTCGCATGTCAGCGCAGTCCCTTCGGTCCGAAGAACTGTTCCGCCACCGCGCCGAGCCAGTCCACCAGCAGCGCCAGCGCGACGGCGAGCACCGAGCCGGTGATCAGCACCTTCGTCAGGTTGAGCTTGTAGCCGGTGTCGATGAGCAGGCCGAAACCGCCGGCGTTGACGAACATGCCGAACGTCGCCGTGCCCACGGCCAGCACCAGCGAGGTCCGCAGGCCCGCCAGGATCAGCGGGACGGCCAGCGGGAGTTCGACCCGCCACAGCACGCCGGAGGCCGACATGCCGATGCCGCGCCCCGCGTCGATCAGCGAGGGGTCGACCTGCTGCAAGCCGACCATCGTGTTCCGCAGCACGGGAAGCAGCGAGTAGAACGCCAGCGGCAGCGCCGCGACCCACAGTCCGCCGGTCGCGCCGGTGACGATGAACCACAGCACCAGCACACCGAGCGCGGGCGCGGCCTGGCCGATGTTCGCGATCGCCAGGAACACCGGCGCCGCCCATTTCGCCCAGGGCCGGGTGACGAGCACGCCGAGCGGCACCGCCACGGCCACCACGATCGCGGTGACCACGACGGTCATCGCCAGATGGTCGCGCAACGCGGTGAACAGCCCGGAGGCGTTGAGGGTCGCCTTCTCCGTCGCGGTCAGATCACTGGTGAACACCCAGATCAGCACACCGGCGACGATCAGCAGGACCGCCGCGGGCTGGGCGAACAGCCGGACCCGTTCGGCGCCTCTCGACGAGGATTCGGTGGTGAACCCGGTATCGACGGCCGTCATGCGGTCACACCTTCCGCCGGGTTGTCGTCGGAGTGCTCCTCGCGCAGCTGCTGGATCGTCGAGATGACGGTGTCGAGCTCGATCGTCCCGGCGTACTCGCCGCGGGCGCCGGTCACCGGGACGCTGCCACCCTCGGCGAGCATGGCTTCGAGCGCGTCCTGCAACGTCGACTGAGTGCTGACCGAGTCGCGCAGCGGCTTGCCGGCGGTGGCCAGCGACGACGCCTTGGTCAGCTCGCGGACGTGCACCCACCGCATCGGGCGGCGGCGCTGATCGAGCACCAGCACGAAATGCTTGCGCTGCTGGGTGAGCTTCTCGCGGACGTCCGACGGCGATTCGCTGACCATCGCGGTCAGGGCGTCCTGCTTCAGCTCGACGTCGCGGACCCGCAGCAGTGTCAGCTGCTTGAGCGAGGCACCGGCGCCGACGAAACCGGCGACCGTGTCGTCGGCCGGGTTCGCGAGGATCGCGTCCGGGGTGTCGTACTGGAGGATCCGCGACTGGTTGCCGAGCACCGCGATCTTGTCGCCGAGCTTCACGGCTTCGTCGAAGTCGTGGGTGACGAAGACGATCGTCTTCTTCAGTTCGGTCTGCAGCCGCAGCAGCTCGTCCTGGAGGTTGCCGCGGGTGATCGGGTCGACCGCGCCGAACGGCTCGTCCATCAGCAGCACCGGCGGGTCCGCCGCGAGCGCCCGCGCGACGCCGACCCGCTGCTGCTGCCCACCGGACAGCTGACGCGGGAACCGGTCGCGGAAGTCGGCCGGGTCCAGCCCGACCAGGTCCATCATCTCCTCGACCCGGTCGTTGACCTTCTTCTTCTCCCAGCCGAGCAGCCCGGGGACCACCGCGATGTTCTGCGCGACGGTGAAGTGCGGGAACAGCCCGGCCTGCTGGATCGCGTAGCCGATGCGGCGGCGCAGGGTGTCGACGTCGAGCTTCAGCGCGTCGTCGCCGCCGATGGTGATGCGGCCCGACGTCGGCTCGATCAGCCGGTTGATCATCCGCATGGTGGTGGTCTTGCCGCAGCCGGACGGGCCGACGAAGACCACGATCTTGCCGGCGGGCACCACCATCGAGAAGTCGTCGACGGCCGGCTCACGGGTGCCGGCGTAGCGCTTCGTGACGTTCTCCAGCTCGATTTCGACGCCGGATACGGTTTCGGTCTCAGCCACGGACACCCCTTGAGACGGTCAGACGGTTGATCAGGACGTAGACGGCGTCGAGGATCAGAGCGAGGACGACCACGCCGAGCGTCCCGGTCAGAGCCTGGTTGAGGGAGTTCGTGCTCCCCGCGTTGGTGAGGCCGGAGAAGACCTCCGAGCCGAGACCCGGCCCTTTCGCGTAGGCCGCGATGACCGCGATGCCCATGAGCATCTGCGTCGCGACCCGCATGCCCGCCAGGATCGCGGGCCAGGCGAGCCGCAGCTCCACCCTGGTCAGCACGCCGAACCGGCTCATGCCGATGCCGCGCGCCGCGTCGCTGACCGCTGGATCCACGCCGCTCAGCCCGACGATCGTGTTCCGCACGATCGGCAGGAGCGCGTAGAGCACCAGGGCGATGACGGTGGTGTTCGCGCCGAGGCCGAACACCGGGATGAGGAGGCCCAGGAGGGCGAAGGAGGGGACGGTGAGGATCGTGCTCGCCAAGGCCGTCGCCACGGCCGACCCGATCGGGCTGCGGTAGACGGCGAT
The DNA here is from genome assembly GCF_042723255.1 of Amycolatopsis thailandensis. Classification (NCBI taxonomy): domain Bacteria; kingdom Bacillati; phylum Actinomycetota; class Actinomycetes; order Pseudonocardiales; family Pseudonocardiaceae; genus Amycolatopsis; species Amycolatopsis thailandensis. Next base: position 45,361 of record NZ_JBHXJK010000008.1, on the reverse strand, counting down.
GCCGATCACCACGCCGAGCACGGCGGCCAGGATCGTGCACTGCACGACCGCGCTGACATGCAGGAGCCCTTGGAGGGCGAGTCTGTCCCACCGATCCGAGATGTACTCGAAGAGATTCATCGCGTGCTGGTTCTCCCGCCGCCTCTGGGTGAGACTCCTCACCCATTCGGAGTAGCTGTATCGGGAGCCTGACTACCCAGAACGCTCGCGGTCAAACCCCTGTTTACCGCTTCTTGTCCTGCAAACCTTCCCCATTCGGCGCAATCAGGCAAACGCACGCGCCGACCCGGAGGTGTCTTTGAGGCTGCTCAACAGCCGGGAGGACATCGACCACCCGGTCGGACGTCGAATACTCTTCACCCGTGAGTAAGGGAAGCCATCACCGAAGCGCGCTACGCGCCGTACGTGGTGGCTTGCTAGGCGTGAGTTCCGCGGCGCTCGCAGTGACCGCTCACGTGATCGGGGACGGCGAAGTACCCGATACGGCGATGACGTTGTTGCTCACCGTGCTGATCGGCTGGAACGCGGCCGCGCTCGCCGCGAAGGCCCGCGGACCGCTGGCCACGATCGTCGACCTCAGCGCCGGCCAGGTCGTGATGCACCTCGTGCTCAGCTCGCTGAGCAGCCACGAGTTGATGCACGACGAACCAGCACCGGTCTCGGGCGGGCTCGCGATGACCGTCGCGCACGTCGTCGCCACCCTGGTCACCGCGTTGCTGCTGGCCAAGGCCGACGGACTGCTGCTCGGCGTCCTCTCCTGCCTGCGCGCGCTGGTCCCCTTCATCCTCGGCGCCCTCCCGGTGCGCGCCGCGACGGCGTCCCCGGTGCTCGCCCGTCCGGCGGGCCCCGGCCACCTCGTCCGCGTGGACCTCCGCCGCGTCCACGGCAGACGCGGCCCGCCGCTGTTCTCCTGAACCCAGCTCGATCCCCCGTACCCGGCGAGGTCCTCGAACCCGCCGTCTCGATCATGTTCAGGAGTTTCCGTGTCCAAGCACGTCTTCAAGCGCGCCGGTTTCCTCGCCGCCGCCATCGGCGCCGCCGGTCTGCTGTCCGCCGGGGTCGCCTCGGCCCACGTCACCGCCAACGTCTACGGCCCCCAGCCCGCGAAGGGCGGCTACGGGTCGATCTTCTTCCGCGTCCCCAACGAGGAGAAGGACGCCGGCACCATCAAGGTGGAGATCACCGTCAAGCCCGAGTACGCGCTGAGTTCCGTGCGGGCCAAGCCGCTGCCCGGCTGGAAGGCCGAGGTCGTCAAGTCCAAGCTGCCGGCACCGGTGACCACCGACTCCGGCACGCAGATCACCGAGGCCGTCACCAAGGTCTCCTGGACCGCGGAGCCCGGCACGAAGATCGCCGCCGGGTCGACCGAGTTCCAGGAGTTCCAGATCAGCGCGGGCAAGCTCCCGACCAACGTCGACGCGATCGAGTTCCCGGCCACCCAGACCTACGAGAACGGCAAGGTCGTCGAGTGGAACCAGCCGACCCCGGCCTCCGGTGAAGAGCCCGAGCACCCCGCGCCGAGCGTGAAGCTCGCCGAGAAGAGCGGTGACGGGCACGGCGGTGGTCACGGCGCCGACACGAAGGCCACGTCCGAGGACTCCCACGCCGCTTCGTCGTCGTCCGACAGCACCGCCCGCTGGCTCGGCGGCGCCGGGCTCGTCGTCGGCGCGCTGGGCCTCGGCGTCGGCGCCGGTGCCACCCTGCGCGCCCGCCGCGCGACCGCGGGAGCTTCCACCAAGAGCGGCAACACCGAGGGAACCGAGTAAATGCGCAAAGCGATCGTCGCGCTGGCGATCACCGGGGTGGCCTGGCTCGCCACGGCCACCCCGGCGCTGGCGCACAACGTCCTGATCTCCTCGGACCCGGCGAAGGGCGCTTCGATCGCCGCCGGGCCCGCGAAGATCACGCTCACGTTCGACCAGTACGTCCAGAACGCGAACGTCAACCAGATCGCGGTCATCGGACCGGGCGGCGGCCAGTGGGCCGAGGGCCAGGTCGAGGTCCGCGACAGCGCCGTGAGTGTCGCGCTGCGACCGCTCGGCCCGGCGGGCGAGTACAAGATCGGCTACCGGATCCTGTCCGCGGACGGGCACGCCGTGACCGGTGAGGTGCCGTTCACCCTCACCGCCGCGGGCACCGGCACCCCGGCGAGCGCCGACGCCGCGCGCGGCAACGCGGGCCAGGCCGAGACCACCCCGGCGACCGGCGGCGAAGGCTCGTCCGGCGTGCCGATCTGGGTGTGGATCGCGGGCGCCGTCGTGCTGCTCGCCGTCGGACTGACCGTCGCACTGCGCACCGGAGCGGGCGACAAGGAGAAGAGCGGGTCATGACACAGGCCGAGACCACCTCGCGTGCCCGCGTCGCCGTGCTGTTCTGCGTGGTGACGGCCGGCATCGTCGGCGCCCTGATCGGCGTCGCGCTCACGGCCACCGCCCCGGTCCCCGGGGTCGCGCAGGTCAGCGAGGCGGTCTCGGTCTCCATCCCGCTCGTGCGGGTCCTGCTGGACATCTCGGCGGTCGCCACGATCGGGCTGGCGCTGCTTTCGGTCCTGGTCGGCTACGACCGGCCGAAGCTCTCCGAGCCGATCATGCGGCTCGCGCGGCCGGCGAGCGTCGCGGCCGCGCTGATCTGGGCGACGACGGCGCTCGTCGCGCTGATCCTGCAAACCGCCGAATACCGGCCTGGTTCCAGCACGCTGTCGATGTCGGACGTCGGAAGCTACATCGCCGACGTCGGCGCCGGGAAGGCGCTGCTCATCGTCGCGGTGCTGGCCCTGCTCCACGCGGGGCTCGGCATCCTCTCGCTGAAGCACGGCGAGAAGGTGCCCGCCGAGGTCCGCGTCGGGCTGGGCCTGTTCGCGCTGCTGCCACTGCCGGTCACCGGGCACGCGTCGAACTGGAATTACCACGACTACACGATGATCTCGATGGAACTGCACGTCATGAGCGCCGTCGCCTGGACCGGCGGGCTCGGCGCGATGGCGGTGCTGCTCGTCGGGAACCGGACCCTGCTCGCGCACGCCCTGCCGCGGTTCTCGAAACTGGCGACGCTGTGCCTGATCCTCGGCGCGGCGACCGGCCTGTTCAACGGGCTGATCGAGATCTCGCTCAACCCGTCGCTCGGGTTCTGGGAAGGCGTCTTCACCACGCCGTACGGGCAACTGGTGCTGCTCAAGCTGCTGTGCACCGGGGTGATCGCGACCCTCGGCGCGTACACGCGGTGGAAGCTGATGCCCCGGATCATCCGGCACAACCGCACGGCGCTGGCGGCCTGGGCGACGCTGGAGCTGACGGTGATGGGGCTCGCGTTCGGGTTCGCCGTCGTCCTCACGCGAGCCCCCGTCGTCCCGACCTCCTAGTTCTTCACCTCGTATCGCAGGATCACCACGCCGTTCTCGAACGCGGTGGCCTCGACCGGCTTCAGGTCCCGCCGGTCCTCGAAAAGGCGCCTCCCCTTGCCCAGCGCCACGGGGGCGACCATCATCCGGACCTCGTCGACGAGGCCGGCGTCCAGCAGGGATCGCATGAGCGTCAGGCTCCCCCACAACCAGAGGTCCTTGCCGCCCTGTTCCTTGAGTTCCCGGACGGTGGCGGCGGGGTCGCGGGTCACGGTCGCTTCGGGAAAGTCACCCCAGGGGGCCTTCTCCAGCTTCGACGAGGCGACGAACTTGGTCAGCGCGTTGACCTTCTCGCCGTATTCGCCCTGCTCTTCGGCGTGCGGCCAGTAGTCCTTGGCCATGGCGTAGGTGTTCGCGCCCAGGATCATCGTGTCGACCGAATCGACGAGTCCCATCACGCTCGCTTTGAACGCGGGCTGGGTCTTCTCGGAGAACGGCTCTCCCGGCACGAAGCCGAGCCCGCCGTCCTCGTCCGCGACGAGGTTGTCGGCGGTGACCCACTGCTGAACGATGAGCTTGCGCATGTCCGTCCTTCCGGTGCTTGCGGCCGCTTCGGCCGCGATCGCCCCGGGGACGGAGCCGTCCCGCCGGTCTCGACATCGGCGGCGGATCTTTTTTTCGGGCTGTTACACGCCTTGCTCCATCCGGCCGCATTTGGCCGGTTTCACTGTCCTCTCCGGACCTTCACCGGGATGCTCTACGCGATCGCTGGGGTTAACCCGATGAGGGGATGGAAAATGGGCGGCCCGTTGCCGGGTGACAGCGAAATCAGCGCTCCGCGGGTGCCGCGCCAGCGATCGGCGGTCCGGCTCACCAGGCAGACCAGCTCGGGGCCGCGACAGCTTCCGCCTGCCCCCGCGCATTTCACCAACCGCGCGGCCGAGCTCGCGCTGCTCGAAAAGCTGCTGGCCCAGCACGACACCGACGGTCCGTCGGTGCACCTGATCAGCGGCCAGGGCGGGATCGGGAAGACGGCGCTGGCCGCCGCGTGGGGGCGTCATCTCGCCGACCGGTTCCCGGACGGGCACCTCTGGGCGGACCTCGGCGGGTTCAGCGCCAACGGCCCGCTGTCGGTGAGCGAAGCGCTCGGCCGGTTCCTCCGCGCGCTGGGGGTCCCGCCGGAGGGACTGCCCGCGGACGTCGAGGAGCTCACCGCCCTGTACCGCACGACGACCGCCGAGCGGCCGTTGCTCGTGCTGCTCGACAACGCGGCTTCGACCGATCAGGTGCTTCCTCTGCTTCCCGCCGACGGGGAGAGTCTCGTGATCGTGACTTCGCGACGCCGCCTCGGCAGGCTCCAGACCGAGCATCGCGCGAAGCTGGTCGAGCTGTCCCCCTTCGGTTCCGCGCACAGCGCCGAACTGCTGGGACGCGCTGTCGGCGCCGAGCGGGTCGGCGCCGAAGCCGACCAGGCGAGGGCCATCGCCGAACTGTGCGGCGGCCTGCCGATCGCCCTCACCACCGTCAGCGCCAAGCTGGCAGGGCGCCCGAAAATGTCGCTGGAGAAGATCGCCACCGAGCTGGGGAAGGAATATCGTCGACTGGCCACGCTCTCGACGAAAGAGGCGCAATCGGTGGAAGCCAGCTTCAACCTGTCCTACGACGAACTTCCTTCCGACGCGGCCGCGCTGTACGCGGCCCTCGGGCTCCACCCCGGCCCCGACTTCGGCGTCGGCGTGGCGGCCGCGTCGATCGCCGTCCGCCCCGAGGTCGCCGACGACCTGCTGGACCAGCTGGTCGACGTCGGGCTGCTGATCGACCGCGGCGACGACCGGTACACCTTCCACGACCTCGCGCGGCTGCACGCCAAGGAAAAGACGGCGGGCAACGAGTACGACCGCGACATCGCGCTTCGCCGCATGCTCGAGTGGTACCTCCTCACCGCCTCCGCGACCACGAGCCTGACCGTCCCCGATCAGGATCCGATCCCGTACCGCTACGAGTACCGGCCGCCGGCACCGCTTTCGTTCGACTCGTCCGACGAGGAACTCGCCTGGCTCGAACTGGAGCGCGAGAACCTCATCGCCGCCATCGAAGCCGCCGAAACGTGGCAGCTGCCCGAGCTCGGCTGGCAGCTCGCCGCCGCGATGTGGCCACTTTTCCTGCTGCGCAAGCACTATCCGGACTTCCTGCGGGTGAGCCAGGCGGGTATGCGCTGCGCACGAGCCTGGGGCAACGCGTCGGCGGAGGCGCTGATGCACAACCGCAGCGGCGCCGCCTGCCGCGGCACCGGCCGCTACGACGAAGCCGTCGGGCACTACACGGCGGGTCGCGAAGCCGCGCGGACGGCGGGGAACGGCGTCGTCGAGATCCGGTCGGTGGAAGGGCTCGGCCTGGTCGCCCTTCAGCAGGGCAGGCTCGACGACGCCATCGAGTGGTTCACCGAGGACCATCTGCTCAGCGAGCGGCTGGACCGACGGCACGACATCGGGCTCGCGCTGATCAACCTCGGCGCGACCCGTGCCCGCGCCGGACAGCCCGAAGCCGCGATCGCCGACCTCACTCGCGCCCGCGACGTCCTCGAAGGCGACGACTACAACGTGGCCCGTGCCCGGATCGAACTCGGCCGCGCCCTCACGGTGACCGGGGATCTCGCGGCGGCCCGGGCCGAGCTGGAACCCGCCCGCGCCACCATGGAGGCGCGCGGATCGCGGTTCGAGGTGGCCAGGGCGCTCACCGCGTTCGGCGAGATCGCCGAGGCGGAGGGCGATCCGGCCGAAGCCCGGAGTCTCTTCGACCAGGCTTTGCCGATTTTCGTCGGCCTCGGCCGCCCCGAAGCCGACGCTCTGCGTAGGCGTTTGGAACAGCTGTGAGCCGGTGAGACCGATCGGTGCACCTACGACGAGGTGAAACAAGCACGCTAAATAACTCAGCGTAGCTGCAAGTTGCACATTTGGGGGAGCACTGAGCCAATTGAAGTGATTAGTCGGGGCGAATTCGTCACCGATTGATCGGTGAATTCGGGCAAGCGACGAACGGTCATTCGGCGTCGGCGAATGCACGTGCAGATGAGTGTTCCGGGTGACTCATCGATACCGGTTCCAGCGCGCGCCGGTTTGTCCGTTCCGGAGATCGTCCAACCGTTTTCGCAGCTCATCGCGTACACCGGGGTGACTGCGGAGAATCGGAAGAACACTCGTCGTGAGCTTCAGTTCACGGATAGCGCGCAGTACCGGGAAACCGGACCAGGTGGTCACGTCGAATCCGTACCGCTCGGCGAACACGCGATAGCGGGCGGGTGGATCACCGAACCGTTCATGGCCGACGGCGAGCGGCGTGAGATCCCATTCCGGCGGCCCGACACACGACGAATCGAAATCGCACAGCACCGGCCCGTCCGGGCCGGGGATCACGTTCCCGGTGTGCGCGTCCCCGTGGACGAGGCCCCTGGGCAGGGGGAAGTCGAGCGTCGCGAGCGCGGCTTCGACCTCGGCGGTGCGCTCCAGCAGGAACCGCCGGTCACCCGGGGCCAGCTCCTCCGCGTCCGAGACCCGGGCGCGGACCGCGGCGAACGGCGCCCATTCGGCCAGCCCCTCGGGCGGTTCGAGCGCGTGGACCCGGCGCAGCAGCCCGGCGAGGTCCGCCGCCCTCGGCTTCCGGCCGCTCTCGGGCACCTTCCACCAGACCGTCACGAGATGTTCGCCGACCGGCAGCGGCTGCTCGACGCCGGGAACCAGGCGGATGGCGGGCACTCCGTGCCGTTCGAAATGCCGCGCGACCCGCACGACCGTGCCGACGCGATGCCGCAGCAGGGTGGAGCCGACGATCCGGACGACGAACGGCGCGCTCGCCAGTTCGTAGACGGCGTTGTTGGTGAACCGCAGCAACCGGGCGCCGTCAGGGTCCACGCCCAGCAGTTCGCACGTCCGCCCCAGGGCGTCACGCAGCTTGCCGGGCGTGAACCGGCCCGGCTCAGGCGGCGTAGAAGGAGTTGAGCCGGTCGGCGAGGTCACGGGCGTCGGCGTTGTTCCGGCGGCGTTCCGCCTCGACCTGCAACGGCCGCATCCGGTCCTTCACCCGTTCCGACTTGATGCCCTCGGCGCAGTCGACGGCCTTCGAGCCCACCTTGGCGCCATGATCGAGATCGCCTTCGAGCAGGTGATTCGTGGCCAGCGCGCTGAGCATGAAGGTCTTGCTGCGGGCCATGTCGTCGTCGTAGGACTCGACGGCCTTGGTCAGCGCCGGGATCGCGTACTTGGTGTGCTCGGCGTTCTTCGCGGCGAGCACGGTGTGCACGGTGCCGATCATGGCGTAGACGTCGGTCTCGGTGAAGAACTTGACCCAGGACTCGGCCTCGGCCAGGTCCGCGCGGGCGAACTCGTCCTTGCTCCGGCCGAGCAGCTTCGTCGCCTGCTCCTCGTTGCCCATCATCGCGTAGGCCCAGGCCTCGTTGGCGCAGAGCACGGCGACCGCCAGCTCGGAGCCCGATTCCTGGGCGGCGATCTGGCCCAGCTGGAACAGTTTCAGCGCGTCGTTCGGGGCGTCCTGGTGCAGGTAGACGCGGCCCATCCGGTAGAGGACGTTGGCCACCAGCGGATGGTTGTCGCCCTGTTTTGCCAGGTCCAGCGCGTTCGCGAAGTGACCGCGAGCCGAATCCATGAGGCCGGTGTCGAACGACGTCCAGCCCGCCAGGCTGTGCAGGTCGGCGAGCGCGACGTACAGCCGGTTCTTGACCATTTCGGTGCCGTTGGACTCGAGCATCTGCTGTCCCCAGGACAGCTGCGCGACCACGGCGTCGCGGCAGAAACCGCCGCCGTACTGGTAGTCGAGGGACCGGAGCGCTCTGGTCGCGGCTTCCACCTGGCGGACGTCGGTCATGCCGATCCGCCCGGGGGCGGGCGTCTTCGCCGGCCCCGACGACCACGTCCCCGACTCGGGACCGAACACCGCCGCACCCATCGTGACCTGGGCGGCGTGTGCGAGGAACCTCCGTCGCTTCACGGACTCGTCCTCCTCCGCCTGCTGGCCGTCGGCGGCGCCGACGACCTTTATCGCTGTCGCCTCGTCATAGGCGAGACCCATGTATCCCCTCGGGACACCCAGGCCGTCAGCGATGCGGGTGAGCACGTCGTACGCCATCACCTGGCGACCTTTGAGGATCTCGGACACCTCGGACTGCGACTGGCCGGTCATCGCGGCGATCTGGCGCTGCGAAACACCGTGCTTGCGCAACAGGCGGTACACGGACGAAATCTCCCGTGTCGCCAGTGCCGCCCGCATCTCCGCCTGTTCCCAGGCATCCGGCGGCACGGGGTGACTCTGGCGGCCCGAAGTGTTCGTGTCCGAGCCGGCGACAGCGCCGCCACCGATACTGGCGTCCATTGCGCCCCCTCACAGTTCCGTTGGGGTCGAGAAACAGCGTAGGCACACCTATTCAACCGTGCGAAACACCGGATCGCCCGTCGTGATCGGCCCGGCAGAAGTCGTTTGACCGCTTACCGTGAAACCTCGTCCGGTCACCGCTATGACGGCGGTTCGACCTTCTTTCGCCCTCGGTTTCACATCACTGTAGTTGTCAGATCTCCGTGACCGACCAGCCACCGGCAGCGATCACAGAGAGCTACCAAGTCTCCGAACCCCCTAAAGGTGCGGACACGCGGATATGAAGACGACGTGGAACGAGAGAGCGGAGAAGAGCCAGTGGAGTTCGTGGACTCGATCGCAACAGGCTCCATCACCGCGGGACGGCCCGGTATGCCGACGCGCCACCTGCGTGCGGCCGGCCCCGCCGGTCAGCAGGCGGTCGCGGTCGCACCCGGCGCCAACCGCCCGGTCTCTCCTTCGGCCCCGGTCGACCCCCGTACCGCGAGTGTGCGCCGTTACGAAGGCGGACAACTGATCTGGCGCGTGCAGTGCGGCGATCTCATCAGCCGTGAACGCGCCGTCACCGTGTTCGTCGAAGACAACCAGGTGGTTCTCGTCTCGCCGCCAGGAGAGACCGCGCGCCTGACGTCCGGCCAGCTCGGACAGCTCAGGGCAGCGCTCAACGAAGCCGCCAAGATGGCGGAAAGGTAACGGTGAGTTCTCCGTGGATCAGGTCCTAGGGCAAGTCCTCCGCAACGCGGTTTGGGAACGCCTCGACATGCTCTCCGATCTCGCGACCCGGGCCGACGCGCAGTCGCTCGTCTCCGTCGCCCGCTCGGAGCTCCCCCGGCTGACCGAAGGCTGGCGCGCGATGCTCCAGGCGCACGAGCCCGACGAGCGCGGCGACTGCCCCACGTGCTCGACCCGCTGGCACAGGTGCAAGGCCCCCTGCTCGGTCTGGCAGGTCGCGCACGAGCACCTGGTCGCCGGCGGCCTCGCCCCTCAACAGACCGCCGCCACCCAAGACCGTCGGCGCCGTGTCCCCGGGCAGAGCCGCGTGAGCGCGGCCGAAACCACCGGCAGGCACGCGCTGGTCGACCCGCGTCGTCCCATCACAGCCTGAAAAGCCGGCGAGTGAACGGCGGTCCGAGCGCCCCCTCGGCAACCACGCCACGATCTCGCCTTCGCCGGCGGCGGTTCGCGCGTACCCCCGAACGTGACGAGCCGCTCTCGGTAATCATCCCGGTCCCCACCGCGATTAATCGAAAATTATCGGCAGAACACCTAGCGAACGTAGTAATCGGTCGCTAGATTCAAGATCACAAACGCAGCGCGATACCTACCCCGAGGTCGGCGCTGTCATCCCCCGAACCCCGCGGGCCGGTGCCGTTGCACTCCCCTCCCCCGACCGGCACCGGTCCGCGGTCTCCAACCTCAGCTGACCGTTTTCACCCGCGTGACCAGCACCGCGGCGATGACGGTGGACAGTGCCGAAGCCGCGAAGAGGCTCGGGTAGCCGCCCAGGTAGGCCAGGATCGGCGCGGTCAGCATCGGCGCCACCACCTGCGGCAGCGAGTTCGCGATGTTGATGACCCCGAGATCCTTCGCCCGGTCCTGCGCGGCGGGCAGCACTTGCGTGAGCATCGCCAGCGCGACAGCCATGTACGCGCCGAAACCGACTCCGAGCAGTGGCGACGCCGCGAGCGCGGCCGTCCAGTTCTGCCAGACGACCAGCAGCAGCGCGGCGACGGCCATCACCGCCGACGCGGCGAGGACGTACGGTTTGCGCCGCCCGGACTTGTCGGAGAAGTGCCCGGCGACGAGCGCGCCGACGACGAGCGCGGCGCCGTAGAGCCCCATCATGATGAGCAGGCCGGTGTCCGGGTCTTCGTAGTGCACCGCGTCCTTGAGGAAGAACAGCAGGTACAGCGTGCCGAAGGCGTTGCCGAGCCCGATCATGAAGTGACAGCCCCACGCCCAAGCGAAGTCCGGATGCTCGCGCGGCGAGATCCACAGGTTCGCCAGTACGTCCCGGGTCCGCGCGGACGGGCGGTACGCGACCGGCAGTCGCGCGTCCGGCGTGCGCAGGACGAACGCCGCCGCGCCCGCGAGCACGATGGCCGCGCAGACCGCGTAGCCCAGCGGGAGACCGGCGAGGTCGAGCATCACCACGACCACCACCGCGCCGAGCACGGTCCCGAGCATCTGGGCGATGCCGACCAGCCCGCCGACCTGCGCGCGCTGCGGCACGGGCACCCGGTCCGCGATCGCCGAGACGAGCATCGCGAGCATTCCGTTCAGGCCGGCTTGGACCAGGCACCAGCCGAGCACCATGACCGCGACGTTCGGCGCGAACGCGAGGACGAGCAGTCCGGCCGCGGCGATGACCGCCCCGGCGGCCGTCCACGGATGACGGCGGCCGCGGGCGTGACAGGTCCGGTCCGAGAGCAGGCCGACGACCGGGTTGGCGATCAGCGCGACGACCGCGCCGACCCCGGTGACGAGACTGAACACCGCTTCCTTGTCGGCCGCGTCCAGTATTTCGGCCTGCTTCGGCAGGAGAACCTGGATAGGCGCGTAAACCCCGAGCCAAAGCGCGATGTTCGCGAAGAACAGCAGACTCATCCAGCCCGCGCGTACCCGGGCGACCGGCTCGGCGAGCGCCTCGGGCAGATCCCTGACCTCACTCATGGCGGATCAGTTCCCGGTACCAGCCGAAGGAATCCTTCGGCGTCCGCTTCTGCGTCTCGTAGTCGATGTGCACCAGGCCGAAGCGCGGCTGGTAGCCCTTCGACCATTCGAAGTTGTCCATCAAGGACCAGACGAAGTACCCGCGGACGTCGACGCCGGCGTCCATCGCTTCGCGGACCGCGACGAGGTGGCTGTCGAGGAAGTCGATGCGCTCCTGGTCGTGAACGTGCCCGTCTTCGGCGACGACGTCGTCGAAACTGCACCCGTTCTCGGTGATGAAGACGGGCGGGAGGTGCTCGCGGTAGCGGTCGTGGAAGCCGACGAGCAGATCGCGCAGGCCGTGCGGGACGATCGGGGAATCGTTGGTGGTCATGGGATAGCCCTCGATCGCGCGAAGCTCGAAGGGCAGCGGGTTGCCCTCACCGGGCGCGGCGACACCCTGCGGCTCGTAGTAGTTCACGCCGTAGAAGTCGAGCGGCTGCGCGATGGTGGGCAGATCGTCGGCGAAATCCTTCGGGAGATGTTCGACGACTTGTTCGGGATAACGGCCGAGGAGCACCGGATCCGCGTAAGTGCGATTGATGAGGGCGTCGATCCATTCGCCCGCGGCCTTGTCTTCCGGCGAATCGGAGGCAGGCCAGATCGGCGAATGATTGTTGGCCGTGCCGATTTCGCGGGCGCCCGCCGCGCGGAGGGCTTGGACGGCGAGACCGTGCGCGAGATTCTGGTAGTGCGCGGTGGGCAGGGCGTCGAGCAGGAGCGTCTTGCCGGGGGCGTACTCGCCGATCGCGTACCCGAAGATCGACATGACCATGGGCTCGTTGAGCGGGATCCACATTTTCACCCGATCGGAGAAACGCTCGCCCAGAATGGCGGCGTACTCACCGAAGCGTTCGGCGGTATCACGGGAGAGCCAGCCGCCCTTGTCCTCGAGCGCCTGCGGGAGGTCCCAGTGGAAGAGTGTCCCCGTCGGCGCGATGCCGGCGGCGCAGACCTCGTCGATCAATTCGTCATAGAAGGCAAGGCCTTCGGCGTTGGGCTTACCCTCGCCGTCGGACTGGATCCGGGGCCAGGCGAAGGACAAGCGATACGCGCCGACGCCGAGTTCGGCCATCAGGGCGATGTCCTCACGGAAGCGGTGGAAGTGGTCGGCGGCCACCCTGGCATGCTCGGCCCGCGCGATCTTTCCCTCCGTTTCGGTGAACGTGTCCCAAATGGACTGTCCCCGGCCGCCTTCCCCGGTCGCCCCCTCGATCTGGAAGGCGGAGGTCGAAACACCCCACAGGAAATCGGACGGGAAGGTCGGATTCTCCACCGGCTATGCACCTTTCCTCTTCAGACTCGGCCGAACATGAAAAGTTCTCAGATACTATGCCTTCACTCGACCGTGGGGAACCCCGTCGGCACGATAAAGTCGCAGATCAGCGAAGGAGGAGCCCGAGTGTCCGACATCCAGGCCGCGAAACCGCAAGCGGAGACGACTCCGCTCCGGCGGCAGCCCGTCCAGCAACGAAGTGCCAAGCGGGTGGAGCAGATGCTCGACGCCAGCGCCCAGCTGATCGACGAACTCGGTTACGACGCACTGACGACCACGCTGATCGCCAAGCGCGCCGGGGTGGCCGTCGGGTCGCTGTACCAGTTCTTCCCCGACAAGCGGGCCGTGGTGCAGGCGCTGACGCAGCGCAATCTCGAACGGTTCGTCGCCTCGGTTTCGGAGACGCTCAACGAACTCGCGCCCGAACACTGGTGGGACGTCGTGGACTCGATCCTCGACATCTATCTGGCGATGCACCGTGAGGTGCCCGGATTCTCGAAGGTCCACTTCGGTGACGTCGTGGACCGGCAGCTGCTTGACGAGACGCGCGACAACAACGCCGTCATCGTCGACGCCCTCACCGAAATCCTTTCGGCGCGGATCGCGTCGCCACTGGACGACATCCGGTTCGCTTTGACGATCGCGAACGAGACGGCGGACGCGCTGCTGAAGCTGGCTTTCCGCCGGGACCCAAGAGGGGACGAGCGGATCGTGGCTGAGGCAAAGTCGGTCGTGAAGGGCTACCTGGCGAGCAAGTTCGGTGCCTGAGGCTCCTTGCGGTCCTGGGCCAGCGTCCCCAATGTGGCATTGGGGACGCTGAGTGTCCCCAATGCCACATTGGGAGCACCTCGGCCTTGATCGGTCCATTGTGGACTTGGAGTCTCCCCTTCAGGACGTTCATCGTCTCGAAGGGGGCCTTGCCGTCACCGGTGGATCCCCCTTGCTCCATTCGTGTCCACCGATGCCCGGATCCCAAGTCTCAGCAGTCACACGTCCCCCACCAACCACGCCTTGACCCAGTCTGACCTGGCCTTATCCAGTTATCCACACAACTTGTCCACACCCACCCACAGTTGTGGACAACCTCGCCCCTCCCACCTCGGCTCCCCCTCCCCCGACACCCCCTCCCGATACGCTGGTGCGGGGCGCGCCCCCCAGGGACGGGTGGGGGGTGGGGTTCGCGGGTCAGCCGAAGTTTTGGGACTCGCCTCGGTAGGTGGGGACGGTCCGGTCGACGCGGTCGCCGATGACGACGTGGTAGTGCGTGAAGCGTTCGGCGAGTTCGCCGGCCTTCGCGTGGCGCAGCCAGACGCGGTCGCCGAGCCGCAGGTGGCGGGCCGCTTCGCCGGACACGGGGGTCTGGACTTCGCCGGCGCCTTCGAATCCGAGCAGCGAGAGACCTTCGGGCAGGTAAGGCGTCGGCTGGCGCGAAGACTCCGTTGGGCCCGAAGCGATGTAGCCGCCGGAGAAGAGCGTCGCGACCTTCGGCGCCGGACGCCGGACGACGGGGAGCGCGAACATCGCGGCCGGGCGCGGCGAGAAGTGCGCGTAGCCGTCGAACAACGTCGGCCCGATCAGGCCCGAGCCCGCCGCGATCTCGGTGACGGCCGCTTCGGCGCCGGTCGACTCCACGCTGCCGCTGCCGCCGCCGTTGACGAACTCCAGATCCGCCAGCGCCCGCACCGCTTTCACCGCGGCCGCGCGGCGTTTCGCGATCTCCACAATGGACTTCCGCTGCATCCAGCCGATGGCCGAGTTCTTGACGCCACCGCCCGCCGCGTCGCCGAGCCCGGCGATCTGGCCTTCGTACGCCATCATCCCGACGAGCCGGAAACCCTTGCGGGACAAGATGGTCCGCGCCAGATCCGCGGCCTGCCGCGGGCTGAACACGGGTGAGCGCCGAGTGCCGATGTGCACTCCGGGCAGCGGCCGCCACGAAGCGTCGAGTTCGAGGCAGACGCGGATTTCGGGATGCCCCTGTCCCAGCGCGGCATCGACCAGGTCGAGGTGTTCGGGCGAATCGACCATGATCGAGATCGCCGCGCGCGCCCGGTCGTTCGCCGCCAGCCGTCGCAACGCGCCGTGATCGGCGGTCGGATACGCGACGACGATGTCCTCGGACGTCCCCTGCTCGACGTGCCAGACGGCTTCGGCGAGCGAGTAGCACATGAGGCCTTCGAAGCCGGGCCGCGCGAGCACGCGTTCGAGCAGATATCGGCAGCGGACGGACTTGCTGACCACGCGGATCGGCTTGCCGTTCGCCCGCCTCAGCAGGTCGGCGCCGTTCGCGTCGAACGCATCCAAGTCGACAACCGCGAACGGAGGATCCAGATCCTTCGTCGCCAAGTCGTACACCGTCGCACTGGTCACCCGAACTAAGGTACGACAGAAGGGCTTGAAACGCGAATACTATTCACTTACTGTTTCGGCACTCGAACATCGCAAGAGCAGAGCCTCACGAAACGGGTGGCGCATGACTCGGTGGACCAACTGGGCCGGAACCGCGACGGCGTCGCCGCTGCGCGTGCACCGGCCGCGCGGCACGGAGGAGATCGCCGAGGCGATCGGCCGGTCCGCCGCGGACGGAAGGCGCCTGCGCCCGCTGGGCAGCGGTCACTCGTTCACGGCGATCGCCGCGGCCGATTCGGACGCCATGGACCTGACCGGCTGGACCGGCATCGCGTCGGCCGACGTCGCGAAAGGCCTGGTCACGGTTCGCTCGGGCACCACGCTCAAGCAGCTCAACGCCGAACTCGACGCGCTCGGGCTGGCGATGACCAACCTCGGCGACATCGACGCGCAGACCGTGTCCGGCGCGATCTCGACCGGCACCCACGGCACCGGCGCCCGGCTCGGCGGGATCGCCACCCAGATCGCCGCGCTCGAACTCGTCCTCGCCGACGGCACCGTGGTCACCTGTTCGGCCGACGAACGCCCCGACCTCTTCTCCGCCGCGAGGGTCGGCCTCGGCGCCCTCGGCGTGATCAGCACGGTCACCCTGCGGTGTGAACCGTCGTTCCTGCTCTCCGCCCAGGAACGGCCGGAGCCCCTTGAACAGGTCCTCGAAGGCTTCGACCGGTTCGCCGACGAGAACGACCACTTCGAGTTCTACTGGTTCCCCTACGGCAAGAACGCGCTGGTCAAGCGCAACAACCGGCTTCCGGCGGGCAGCGAACACAAGCCGTTGAGCAAGGTGAAGGAATTCATCGACTACGAGGTCACGGAGAACGTCGCGTTCGGCGGCCTGTGCCGTCTCGGCCGCGCGGTGCCGAAACTCGTCCAGCCGCTCGGCCGGTTCGCCTCGAACATCCTCTCCGCCCGCGAATACAGCGACACATCGCATCGCGTCTTCGTGACGCATCGCGGCGTCCGGTTCGTCGAGTCGGAGTTCGCGATCCCCCGCGAATCGCTGCACGACGTCTTCGCCGAACTCCGCGCGTTCGTCCCGAAGCTGGAGAACCCGGTCGCGTTCCCGGTGGAGGTGCGCGTCGCCGCCGCGGACGACATCTGGCTTTCGACGGCGAACGGCCGCGACTCCGCCTACATCGCGATCCACCAGTTCGTCGGAATGCCCTACCGCGAGTACTTCGCCGGATTCGCGTCGATCGTCGGCGCGGTCGGCGGCCGCCCGCACTGGGGCAAGATGCACGACCTCGACGCGGCGACGCTGCGCTCGCGGTACCCGCGATTCGACGACTTCACGCGGGTCCGCAAGGAGGTGGACCCGGCCGGGGTCTTCACGAACACCTACCTCGACCGGGTCCTGGGCTAGGCGGTCTCGAACAACGCGCTGACCGACTCCCCGTTGTGGATCCGCCGCATCGCCTCCGCCAGCGCGGGCGCGATCGACAGGACCCGCAGCTTCGGGCTCTGCTCCTCGGGCGGGATCGGCACGGTGTTGGTGCAGACGATCTCCAGCACGTCGTCCTGCTCACCGATCCGCTTCAGCGCGCCGCTGGAGAACAACCCGTGCGTGCAGGCGACCCGGATCGAGCGCGGCTTCAGCTCCCGCAACTTCGAGAGCAGCTCGATCACCGTGCTGCCCTTGGCGATCTCGTCGTCGAGGACGATCACGTCGCGGCCGGTGATCTCACCGATCACCGAGCTGATCTCGACCCTGTCGTCGGCGAAACGCTGCTTCGCACCGGCGGCGACCTGAACCCCGAGCAGCCGGGCGAAATGCGCGGCTTCCTTGGCGTTGCCGAGATCCGGCGAGACCACAGTGGTCGCCGAGAGGTCGTACTGGCGGAAATGCTTGGCCAGCTCCTGCAACGCGTGCAGGTGATCGACCGGGACGCTGAAGAAGCCGTGCACCTGCGGCGAATGCAGGGTCATCGCGAGGACGCGGTCGGCGCCGGCGGTCGCCAGCAGGTCGGCGACGAGACGGCCGCCGATCGAGATCCGCGGCGCGTCCTTCTTGTCCGACCGGGCGTACGAGTAGTGCGGCATGACGACGGTGATCCGCTTCGCCGACGCGCCGCGCGCGGCGTCCAGCATCAGCAGCAGTTCGACGAGGTGTTCCTGCACCGGCCGCACCAAAGGCTGGATCAGGAAGACGTCGCGCTCGCGGCAGTTCGCTTCGAGCTGGACTTCGAGGCAGTCGTTGGCGAACCGCTGCACCTTCACGGGATGCAGGGGAACTCCGAGATGAGTGCAGATCTCTTCGGCGAGCTCGGGATGTGCGCTGCCGCTGAAGACCGCGATGTCCTCGCGCAAGGACTTTCTCCGTTCACTTATCTGACGGATTACGTCCACACACTAGCCAGAGCAGGGGCTTTCACAGAGCGGAAACGGCCTGAGAGATAGCAGTATCACCCGAGATCGCTTCGAGGACGCGGCCCGCCGTCGACGGATCGTCGAGCAGCGCGACGAGGACCGCGGCGACGTCCTGACGGGGAATGGGTCCGCGTCCGGTGGATTCGGCGATCAGGATCCGGCCGGTGCCTTCGTCGTTCGTGAGCTGCCCCGGCCGCAGGATCGTCCAATCGAGATCGCGGGCTCGCAGATCGTCCTCGGCCGCTTTCTTGGCCTTGAGGTAGATCCGGAAATCGTCCGGGACGTCCGCTGTCTCCCATTTGTCGGCTCCCATGGACCCGACCTGGATGTGCCGCCGGACGCCCGCCTGTTCCGACGCGGCCGCGAAGAGTTCCGCGGCCGCCCTGTCCACAGTGTCCTTGCGAGCCGTGCCGCTGCCTGGACCGGCGCCCGCAGCGAAAATGGCGGCGTCGGCGCCGTCGAGCACCTTGGCGACGGCGTCCACATCGGACTTCTCCAGATCGAGGGCGGCGGCTTCCGCGCCCGCCGCTTCGAGATCGGCGACGTGGTCGGGATTGCGCACGATCCCCACCGCCTGATCACCGCGCGAAGCCAGGAGCTTCTCCAGCTTCAGCGCGATTTGTCCGTGTCCACCCGCAATGACTACTCGCATGGACCCGACGGTAGCCGGTTCAGTCGACTTCGGCAGGGAGCTCGGTCGCGCGCAGCAGTTGGTCGTAGACGATCTCGTTGACCAGGCGTGAGACCGGGTCTTCGTCCAGGAGCATGCGCTCGTTGTGGCCCTCGAGGTCGAGGTCGGTCACGGCGTTGGGGTCGGCGGTGACGATGCCGAGGCCGTAGGCGCGGGCACGCGGCAGGCAGTTGCCGACGTAGTCTTCCGTCAATACGGCTGGCGATGGGAGCACCATCGCGGCCTCGCCGTAACGTGCGAACGGAACCGCGGAGGCCATCGCGGTGCGCCAGTGCCGGGCGACCGCGAGGACGCCGATGATCTCGGCGGCCGGCGCGGGTGCGGTCGCGGCCAGCTCTGGCCATGTCCAGGTGTCGACGGTGGCGCGATCGACGACGGGACCCATGCCCATCGCGATGCGCTCCGCGTGCACGTCGGTGCGGAGCCGGGCGACCACGCAGATCTTGCGGCCGAGCACGGTGGTCTCCGGCAAGACGATGCCGTTCCAGCCGAGCAGGGCCGCCGCCTTGCGTGAAAGCTCCTCGACGCTCGCGGGCAGTTCGATCGGCGGCACCACCCGGCTCGGCAGTGACCGGCTGCGCTTCGCGCCACCGGCGACCGTCGAGCTCTCCATGTTCGGTGTAGCCGCCACGTTCCGCCTCCTTCGAACCTGGTTTCCCTAAGGCTCTTCATCCCGTGCCACCTCGGTGGAAGCGGCACATGAACTGTCTAACAGGGCGGGGAGGCGGCGGCGCCGGACAACGCGAGTGGCTGCGATCGGCGGCACCTTGTCATCGGTGACCGGTCGGTAGGCGGTCATTCGACTTCAGTCCGACCGTGCCGCCAACCGAGTGAGAACGAGGTAAGTGGTGTTACCGGTTGTCTCCGAACGGTCACGAGTACGGACTGACCGACACCGAACATTGGCACGGCAAGGGATGCAAAACGTTAGGCCATTCAGCCCAATGAATACTCATTCCACTGTGGACCATCGCAGGTCAGCTCAGGAGACGGTCGCGGCGCGGAGGAGATCTTCGACGCCCGGTGTCCGCCACTCGTCCATCACCACTACTTGCCTGTCCGCAACGAACCAGATCCGCTGGGTCACTTGTGTCTCGCCGCTTCCACCCGTCTGTCCACGAGGAACACACTGGATCGTCCACTCCTCGTAGGTCGCCGTCGCCGCGCCGACCGGTGCGGTGGCGGAAGTCGTCCGCGCGGCGTCACCCTCTTGGCGGAGGTCCTTGCGTCCGGCGGCGTTGCACGCCCGGCCGCCCGCGCTGCGCCGGTAGAAGCCGCCCGGCCGGTACGGCGGCTGCTCGGCGGACTGCTGGGCGTTGTCCGTGAGGAGGACGTACTTGCAGTTGAAGTACTTCTTCGGGTCCGGGCAGCCGGGAGCGACGAGCACCTTTTCCAGTCCCTGCGAGACCACGGCCCAGTCCTTCGGCAGGTGCAGGGTCAGCGCGCCCGCCGAGACGTCGGTGAATCCTCGCCCGGGCGGGGCGGATGACGTCCCTTTCACGGTCTTGCCGCCCGTCAGCCCCGCGACGAGTTCGGGTTTCAGCAGATCGGAGAGCTTGTCGTAGGGGAGCTTCATCGTCTGGACGCCGCAGGCGGTCTCGAAACCGAGCCGGTTGAAGTTGATCGTGAGCTCGACCTCGGCGGGAGTGAAGGCCGGGAAAACCTTGAGCTCCCCCGGTCCGGCCAGGTCGGACGGCTTGATCGGCGTCCAGGTGGTGAGCGCGCAACCCTGGTCGTGATCGGGCCAGAGCAGGTCGCTGAGAGTCAACATGCCTTGGTCGGAGAACATCCCGGGGCGGAACAGATCCGCGGGTGCGACGGCGGTTCCGCTGGTCAGGTCGATCAGCACGCTGGAGCGGCCGAAGTTCCACGTCGGGTGGGGAGCGTTGTCGAGGCCGTGTTCGTAGCTGACCGAGAGGTACCTCTCGTTCTGCATCCGCACGTCGGCTTTGGTGGTGAGGACGTACGGGCCGCCGCCGTGTTCTTCGACCAGCTTCGCCGCACCCGGTCCGGTCTCGGAGTTCCACTCGTCGATCGGCGCGGTCAGCGCGTCGTTGACCCGTTTCGACCAGGCCTGATCGGGTCCGCCGGCCACCTCGGGGTACTGCCCGCGGAACGGGAGGGTCGTGCCGGGCACCGTCCCGGAGCGGTCCTTCATGGCGACCTTGAGCGCGACGGCCCGCTGACTGGTCGGCGGCGGCTGCGGTGGCGGGGTGCTCGCGTCGGAGAAGACGACCACCGAGCCGACCACGGCGGCCGTCGCGGCGACGACGCCGATGGCGATCTTCAGTCCGGCCGCGATCCCGCCGGTCGACGCGGCCACCGCGCCCGTTCCGGCGGCGGCGACCCCGGGGGCGGCCGCCGTACCGGCGCCGAGCAGCACCAACGGCGTCGCCGCCGCGAGTACGCCCGTCGCCTTCGCCAGCCGAGACCAGCCTTTGCGCTCCCAGTCCTCGCCGTACCCGGCGCGGGCGACGCGTTCGAGTTCGCCGACGAACGTGAGCGCGTCGACAGGTCGTTTCGACGGGTCCTTCGCCATCCCGAACGCGACGATCTCGTGCACCGGCTGAGGGACTTCGCCGAACGGGATGGGCGCGTGTTCGTGCAGCGTGCGCAGCACCTCGGTCTGTTCCGCCTCGTACGGGCGATGACCGGCGACGCACTGGAAGAACACGCAGGTCGCGGCGTAGACATCGGTCGCCGGAGTGGCTTGCCCGCCGGCCCACTGCTCGGGCGCCATGTACGCGGGCGTGCCGACCGCCGGGCCCCGTTCACCCGCCAGGACGGCCGTGCCGAAGTCGACCAGCTTGCTCTCGCCGGTGTCGGCGACGAGGACGTTGGCCGGCTTGTAGTCCCGGTGGACGACGTTCGCGGAGTGCGCCGCGGCCAGCCCGAGCAGCGATCCTTTCAGGACCGCGAGAGCGGCTTCGGGTTCGAGAGCGCCTTCGGCCTGGAGCACCGCGCGCAGCGAGACGCCGTTGACCGCCTCCATCACGATCGCGGCGCCCTGCGGCGTCTCGAAGAACTCGTACAGCTTCACGACGTGCGGGCTGGCGACGCGGTGAAGGGCCAGCGCCTCCTGGCGGAACGCTTCGAGATAGGCAGGCTCGGCGGCGAAGCGGGAGAAGAGGTACTTGATCGCGACGACGTGGCCGGTGTTGTCCTGGCGCGCGAGCACCACGCGGCCGAAAGTGCCCGTGCCGAGCTGCTCCAGCTCGGTGAAACCGGGCAGTCTCCACTCGTCGCTCAGTTCCATCGCGCCTCTTCCAGGATTTTGTCGAGGCCTGGAGTGTTCCATTCGTCCACGATCACGAGCTGCGTTTTCGGCAGGAACCACACTCGCTGGGTGACCGCGCCGCCTCCGGAGCACGTGAGCCGCCACTCCTCGTAGGCGGCCTTCTTCGTGCCGATCGGGCGAAGGTCCTTTTTCTGCAAGATGGGTGATCCCTGCGTTTCGCCCGGTGCCCCGATGGAGTGGCACGGACGTGGGCCGTTGGACCGGTTGTACGGCTTGCCCGGTTCATACGCCGGAGTGGCCGCGTCGATGCGGGAGTTGTCGCTGAAGACGACGCCCGCGCAGTGCTCCCCCGCGCACTGGTCGGCGGTCACCAGCCGGCGCTCGGGCGTCCCGGCCATGGTCAGTGACCACTTTTCCGGTGTGGCGATGGTGAAGGGGCCGACGTCGGTCTCTTTGGTCCGTGGCGCCCCCGTGCCGGTGGACGAGAGGCCGAGGAGTCGCATGGCCTTGGGACTCAACAGGTCGAGCAGCCTGTCGTAGGGCACGGTGACCGTCGTCGGATTGCACGCCATCGCGTACCCGAGCACGTAGGCGCTGACATGGAAGACCATCCCGCTCGCCGCGGGGGCCGCCTGCACGATGGCCCTGTCGTCGATGTTCGGATCCGACAACGACCGAGCGGGAAGGTGCTGGGCCGGTGAAGGCGGCTCGGCGAGGCATTCACCCGGTTTGGCCGAAGCGTAGAACCGTTCTTCCAGCATCAGCATCCGTTTGGCGTTGCCCTCGACGTTCTCGAACAGGCTCTGAGTCGAGATCACCTCGCCGCCGGACAGATCGATCACGAGGGTCTGGACGTCGTAGGCGCCGTGATTCCCGAGCTGCACCGTTTCGACCGAGCGTTCGTAGACGACCGAAAGCACCTTGTCGTCTTGCCTCAGTACCTCTGCCGTACTGGACATGTGCGGGATGTCGCCGTCGGGTTCCTTCTCCGGCGGGTTGCCCGGTGACCAGACGCTCGTGAGCCAGCCGTCGATCGGCGCCATCAGCGCCTTGTTGACCCGCTCTTCCACGGCCTTGTCCTTCAGGCCGGTGATCCGGACGTACTTGCCGTTGAAGTCGAAGCCGTCGAGTTTTTCGGTGCGGGTGAGGAGGTCGACCTGCATCGCGGAGACCGTCGTGGTCGGCGGATCGTCACTGTTGGCGTTGACCACCACGACCGTGCCGACGGCGGCCGCGGTGACGGCGGCGATCGCGGCGGTCACCTTGAGGCCGACCGCGATCCCGCCGCCGGTGGTCGCCGCGACACCGCCCGCCGCGCCGCCCGCGATGACCGGCGCGGCGGCGGTCCCGGCGCCGAGCAAAGCCAACGGGGACAGCGCGACCAGCACACCGGCGCCCTTGGCGAGCCAGTGCCAGCCGTTGCGTTCCCAGTCTTCGCCGTACGCCTTCCTGGCGGACGACTCCAGCTCGGCGACGAACTCGGCCGCGCCCGACGGTCGCTGGGTGACGTCCTTCGCCATGCCGCGCGCGATGAGGTCGCGGACCGGTTCGGGGACCTCGCCGAACGGGATCGGCGCGTATTCGTGCAGCGTGCGCAGCACTTCGGTCTGTTCGGCCTCGTACGGCTTGTGCCCGGCGACGCACTGGAAAAACACGCAGGTCGCGGCGTAGACGTCGGTCGCCGGCGTGGCGATCCCGCCCGCCCATTGCTCGGGCGCCATGTACGCGGGCGTGCCCGCGGCGACCCCGGCCTGTCCGGCGAGCACGGCGATGCCGAAGTCGACGAGCTTGCTCTGCCCCTCCCGGGTGACCAGGACGTTGGCCGGTTTGTAGTCGCGGTGGACGGTGCCCGCGGCGTGCGCTCCGGCGAGGCCGAGCAGCGAACCCTTGAGGATGGCCAGCGCGGCTTCGGGTTCGAGCTTCTCCTGGCGGCCGAGGATCTCTTTCAGGGAGATTCCGTGAACGGCCTCCATGATGATCGCCGCACCTTGCGGCGTCTCCACGAACTGGTGCAGACGGGCGATGTGAGGCCCCGAAACGCGGCTCAGGACCTGGGCCTCATGGCGGAACTCGGCCAGCCTTCGCGGGTCGGCCGCGAACCTCGCGTAGAGGTATTTGATGGCCACGACCTGCGCGGATTCGTCGTGCCGGGCCAGTACTACCCGCCCGAACCCGCCTTCGCCCAGCGACCCCATCTCGGTGAAACCCGGCAAGGCCCAGTCGTCCACAGATTCCTCCGCGATTCCCGATCGTGTCCCCTTGGAGGTGAGCTGCGCCGCAGCGGTTCCCCGCCTTCCGGGTTTAGGGTTACCCGTCGGTCACTTAGCCCGTTGCGATGGAGGAACGATGCGTTCGCCGAAGGATTTCTTCGCCCCGCTCGCCGTGGGGGCGCCGGAACCGCTCCGCCAGATCCCCGTGCCTCCTTCGCGGATGATCCACTTCTTCGACCCCGGCAACGAGAAGATGGCCGCCAAGGTCCCGGATCTCGCGAAGAAGGTCGACGTCCTGCTCGGCAACCTAGAGGACGCCGTGCGCGCCGACCGCAAGGAGGCCGCGCGGAACGGGCTCGTCGCCATCGCGAAGGCGACCGACTTCGGCAAGACGCAGCTGTGGACCCGCGTCAACAGCCTCGACTCGCCGTGGGTGCTCGACGACCTGATCACGCTGGTCACCGAGATCGGCGACAAACTCGACGTGATCATGGTGCCGAAGGTCGAGGGCGCGCAGGACATCCACTACGTCGACAGGCTGCTCGCGCAGCTCGAAGCGCGGGCCGGGCTGACGAAGCCGCTGCTGGTGCACGCGATCCTGGAGACCGCGAGCGGCGTCGCGAACGTCGAGGAGATCGCCGGCGCGAGCCCCCGGATGCAGGGCATCTCGCTCGGCCCCGCCGACCTCGCGGCGAGCCGCCGGATGAAGACCACCCGGGTGGGTGGCGGGCACCCCGGTTACCTGGTGCGCACGGACCCGACCGGCGAGGACCTGAACGCGGGGCGCACGACGTATCAGCAGGATCTCTGGCACTACACCGTCGCGCGGATGGTGGACGCCTGCGCGGCGAACGGGATCCTGCCGTACTACGGGCCGTTCGGCGACATCCGCGACGTCGTGGCCTGCGAGGACCAGTTCCGCAACGCGTTCCTGCTCGGCTGCGTGGGTGCCTGGAGCCTGCACCCGGTGCAGATCGACATCGCCAAGAAGGTGTTCTCGCCTTCGCCTGAAGACGTGGCTTGGGCGCGCCGCGTGATCGCCGCGATGGGTGACGGCACCGGCGCGGTGATGATCGACGGCAAGATGCAGGACGACGCCTCGGTGAAGCAGTGCCGGGTGGTCGCCGAACTCGCCGACGCCCTGGCCGCCGACGACCCCGAACTCGCCGCCGCGTACGACGCGGCCACGAAGGAGACTTCCGCATGAACCCCCGGCGTTCCGTCCTCTACATGCCCGGCGCGAACGAAAGAGCGCTGGAAAAGGCCAAGACCCTCGACGCGGACGGCCTCATCCTCGACCTCGAAGACGCCGTCGCGCCCGACGCGAAGGAAGCCGCACGTGAACGCGTTTGCGCCGCCGCTTCGTCGAAGGAGTACGGCTCGCGCGAGGTGACCATCCGCGTCAACGGCCTCGACACCGAATGGCACGACGCGGACCTCCGCGCCGCCGCGCAGGCGGGACCGGCCGCGATCGTGGTCCCGAAGGTGAACTCCGCCGCCGAGGTGCACAACATCGAGCGCGCGCTGGAACTCGGCGGCGCGCCGGATCACACGAAGATCTGGGCGATGGTCGAAACCCCGGTCGCGATGCTGCACGCGGAGGAGATCGCTTCGGCGTCCGAGCGGCTGACCGTGCTGGTCATGGGCACGAACGACCTGGCGAAGGAACTGCACGCCGAGTTCGTCCCCGGCCGCGCGCCGCTGCTGGGCGGGCTTTCGCTCGCGCTGCTGGCCGCGCGGGCGACCGGCAAGGCGATCCTCGACGGCGTCTACAACGACGTGAAGGACCTCGAAGGCTTCGAAGCGGAATGCCTGCAAGGACGCCAGTTCGGCTTCGACGGCAAGACGCTGATCCACCCGGCGCAGCTGGAGCCGTGCAACCGGATCTTCGCGCCTTCGGAAGAGGAGATCGCACGGTCGCGCAAGATCATCTCGGCGTTCGAAGAGGCGCAGGCGGCCGGGCAGGGCGTCGTGACCGTGGACGGGCGGATGATCGAGAACCTGCACGTGGAGAACGCGCGGCGGATCTTAGCGCTGGCCGACGCGATCGCCGGCTAGCAGGGACGTGCGGCCAACAGCCGGTTACAGGAGCTGTTGGCCGCGATGTAGGCGGCTACCTGCGGCGAGATGAGCGCAGCGAGGTCCTGTACGTCTTTCCAGTGCTCTCGGACGTCGAGGGTGAGCAGCGGCTCGTGATGGGCGACGCGGTTGCGAAGTCTGTGCAAGCGCTCGACGTGTTTGTCGACGTCACGGCGGTCAGTCCCGGCGCGAAAAGCCAGATGCAGGTAAGGAATCCACAGCGGGTCGTGATGGCGTCGTGCGGACAGATACCGCCAGAAGCCGAAGCTGAGCTCGGCGATCACCTTTCCGGGCGACGGCGGCGCAGCCGGTTCAGCGGGCCGCCTGCTCTTCGGGGTCGCGTTCCTGATGGCTTCGGCCATCAGCCTTCGGCTTGTCTCGTTGACGTCGTACCGCGTACCGTTCGCCGCCTTCTGCCATCGCGACGGGAAGATGGTCGTCGCTTGGAAAACCCAATGTGCCGTCCCGGCCGCGACGGCGTTGCCCAATGCCCGGTCATAGGCGTTGCGCAGGGCCACTTCCAGGTGGCACAGGTCGTGATGGAACGCCGCGGATACGGCCGCGTTCCACTCGTACAAGCGCACGGCTCGCTCGCGGTCCTGGTTCGCCGCTCGCAGGTAGACTTCGAACCTCGGCTTGGACAGCCAGGTTTCGATCCAGTCCCCCGCGTCAGCGCTGGTCACTCTCGAAACTCCTCTGCTAAGCTGGTCGACGAATAGCCCCGGATGGCCCCTGACCTGCTGGTCATGTCACCGGGGCTTTGATCTTTTCTGTTGCCGACCGGCAAGGCAAAGTCGCCCGAGCTGACGCATTTCGTCCTCTGGACGCGGTAGTTGGTGGCGCGAACGACCGCATTCAGAGGACGAAATGCGTGGGGATCAGGGCCAGGGGCGCGGAGTGGGGCGAAGGGTTTCGTAGGCGGCAGCGGCGCGAAGGACGTCGAGGTCAGCGAAGCGGCGGCCGCTGATTTGCAGGCCGATGGGCTGGTCGTCGCTGGTGTGGCCGCAGTTGATCGAGACCGCGGGCTGGCCGGACATGTTGTACGGCAAGGTGAACGCGATGTGCTCGAACGGGCGGCGCGGGTCGTTGGTCGGCGAGGGCCAGTCGGCGGGTGGGGCCGAGACCGGGCAGGTCGGTGACAGGACGACGTCGAAGCGTTCGGTCTCGCGCAGGGTCGCGACGGCGATGGCGTCGATCTGCGCGAAGCCGCGATAGGCGTCGACACCGCTGACGTCGGCGCCGCCGGCGGCCCAGTCGGCGATGTACGGCAGGACCTTCGCGCGGCGGTCTTCGGGCAGGGCCGACAGGTCCGACCAGGCGCGGACGCGCCAGAAGGTGTCGAGCCCGTCGAGCATTTCGCGGCGCAGGAACGGCGAAACCGGCTCGACGACGGCGCCCGCGGTCTCGAACACCCGCGCTGCCTCGGTGACCGCGGCGATCGTCTCGGGCAGCACCGGGAGTCCGACGCCCGGGTTCAGGTGCAGCCCGACCCGCAAGCCTTTGACCTCACCGGACAACGAAGTCCAGTCGAGTGACGAAGGCGGCAGCGAAAGGTGATCGCGACCGTCCACACCGGACAGGACGCTCATCAGCAGCGCGGTGTCGGCGACGGTCCGCGTCATCGGCCCGGCGACGCGGCCGAGGAACGGCGGATCCACCGGCACCCGGCCGAAACTCGGCTTCAGCCCGACCAGTCCGCACCAGCCCGCGGGCAGCCGGATCGAGCCGCCGATGTCGGTGCCGACGTGCAGCGGGCCGTAGCCGGCGGCGGCCGCCGAGCCCGCACCCGCGCTGGAGCCGCCGGGCGTGCGCGCGGTGTCCCACGGGTTCCGTGAGGCGGTGTGGAAACTCGACAGCCCGGACGTCAGCATCCCGTAGTCCGGCATGGTCGTCTTGCCCAGCAGGACCCCGCCGGACTCGCGCACGCGAGCGGCGGCGGGCGCGTCGACCGAAGCCGGTTCCAGCGAAGAAGCGGCTGTGCCGAGCGGGACCGGCGTGCCGCGGGTCGCGATGTTCTCCTTGAGCGTCAAGGGAACGCCATCGATCGGGCCGAGCGGTTCCCCGGCGTGCCAACGGCTTTCAGACGCCTTCGCGTCTTCGCGCGCGCCACTCGGGTCGTACGCGTAGAGCGCGTGCAGTTCGGGTTCGCGCGCCTCGACACGGGCGAGGACCGCTTCGGTGACCTCGACCGGCGACAACGTCCCGGCGCGGTACTGAGCGACCAGTTCGACGGCGGTCAGATCGGGCAACTCCGGCACGGCGGGCTCCTTACGTCGCGGGTGGTTCGAAGCGGCCGTCGACCGCGGTCCAGCCGCCGTCCACCGCCAGCACGGAGCCGGTCACGAACGACGACGCGTCCGAGGCCAGGTAGACGACGGCACCGGCGAGTTCGTCCGGGCGCGCCCATCGGCCGAGCGCTCCCTTGGTCGCGTAGGCGTCGTACCAGTCCGGATTCGCTTTGATCTGCGCTGTCAGCGGGGTCTCGACGACGCCGGGCGCGATCGCGTTGACGCGCACCCCTGCCGGGCCGAACTCCGCCGCAGCCGTGCGGAACAGTTGCACCAGCCCGGCTTTCGTCGCCGCGTACGGACCTTGTCCCGGCTCGACGGTGGTGCCGCGGATCGACGAGAACCCGACGATGCTCCCCCGCCCGCGCTCGACCATCCCGGCGCCGAACGCGCGGACGACCTCGAACGTCGCGCCGAGGTTCAGCGCGATCACCCGATCGAATTCCTCGCGCGAGTACTCCAGCAGCCGTTTGCGTACGTTGGTCGCGGCGGTCAGCACCACCACGTCGATCTCGCCGAGTTCGACGGCGGCTTTCGCGGCGGCACCGGAGGCGAGCAGGTCGATCTCGTACGCCTCTCCGGCGCCGGTCGCCTTGGCCGCGGCGACGTCGCGGTCCGCGACGATCACTTCGGCACCGTGCGCGGCCAGGGCTTTCGCCGATTCGCGGCCGATCCCGCTGCCGCCGCCGAGGACGACGGCCCGTTTGCCGTCCAGCCGGAACAGGTTCTCGTAGCTCACGGTCGCAGCACCGCCATCCTCGTCACGGTCAGTTCTTCGACCGCGAATCGCGGCCCTTCCCGCCCGATCCCGGAGTCCTTCACGCCGCCGTACGGCATGGTGTCGGACCGGAAACCGGGCACCTCGTTGACCACCACGCCACCGACCTCCAGCTCGTCGAGCGCGCGGAACGCCGTCTTCAAGGAGGTGCTGAACACCGAAGCGTGCAGGCCGTAGCGCGAGGCGTTGACCGCGTCGAACGCTTCGTCCACAGAGGACACGCGGCGGACGCAGACGACGGGACCGAAGATCTCCTCGTCCCAGCATTCGAGGCCGTCGGGCACGTCGAGCAGCACCGTCGGCCGGATCACCGTGCCGTCGACACCGCCTCCGACCAGCCGAGCACCGGCTGATGCCGCTTTGTCGACCCAGTCCTGAACGCGCTTGGTCGACCCGGGGTCGATCAGCGCCGAAACCCGGGTCTTCTCATCGCGGGGGTCACCGGTGACGACCTCGCCCAGTCGCGCGAGCACCCGTTCGGTGAGTTCCTCGGCGACGGCGTCGACGACCAGTACGCGCTGCACCGAAATGCAGGCCTGCCCGGACGCGTAGAACCCGCCGCGCAGCACGGCGTCCGCGGCCGCGTCGAGATCCGCGTCCTCCGCGACCACCAAAGCGGCGTTGGAACCCAGCTCCAGCAACGTCTTAGTCGGCGCGGCGTCGCG
This sequence comes from Amycolatopsis thailandensis, assembly GCF_042723255.1. Taxonomy (NCBI): domain Bacteria; kingdom Bacillati; phylum Actinomycetota; class Actinomycetes; order Pseudonocardiales; family Pseudonocardiaceae; genus Amycolatopsis; species Amycolatopsis thailandensis. The sequence continues at coordinate 15,929 of NZ_JBHXJK010000008.1, read as the reverse complement.
CGCGATCCGGTGCCCGACCAGCGCGGATCCGGTGAAGGACACCGCGCCGGCCCGCCGATCGGTGACCAGCGCCGAACCGACGGCCGCGTCCCCGGTGACCAGCTGGACCATCGCGGCCAGGTCGGTCAGCTCCCGGATCAAGTGCACCAGCCACAACGTCGCCAGCGGCGTCTGCGGCGCGGGTTTCACCACCACCGGGCAGCCGGCCGCGATGGCGGGCGCGATCTTGTGCGACGCCAGGAGCAGCGGATAGTTGAACCCGGCGATCCCGACCACGACGCCGATCGGCTTGCGCTTCCAGAACCCGACCAGCCCGTCACCGGACGGCAGCAGATCGAGCGGCACTGTCTCGCCGTGCAGTCGGGAGACCTCCTCGGCGGCGGCCTGCCAGGTGACGATCGTGCGGGCGACCTCGACCCGGCAATCGACCAGCGGCTTCCCGGTTTCGAGGACCAGGAGCTGCTCGAAGTCGGAGCGCCGGGCTTCCAAAGCGGCCGCGACGTCGTTCAAAAGCGAGCGGCGGACCCGGGACGGCAGAGCCGCGACCTGCTTGAACACCGCGACGGCCTCGTCGATCGCCCGTGTGGCCAGCTCCGGTGTCCCGACCGGCGCCCGGCCGATCTCGCTCCCGTCGTACGGGAACACGACCGGCACGGAGTCCACAGTGGACACCCAGCCGTCGCCGATCGGCAGCCCTTCCGGATACTCAAGCATCGTCGCCTCCGTTGCGAAGCCGCGCCAGTTCGGCCCGCAGATTCGGCGCGGCCGCCAGCAGCTCCCTGGTGTATTCGTGCTCCGGCGCGTCGTAGACCTGGTCGACGTCGCCCAGTTCGACGATCTCGCCGCGCCGCATCACCGCGACCCGGTCGCAGACGTGCCGCACCACGCCGAGGTCGTGCGAGACGAAGATCAACGTCAGCGAGTACAGCTCGACCAGTGACGCGAGCAGGTCGAGGATCTGCTTCCGCACCGAGACGTCGAGCGCGCTCACCGGCTCGTCCGCGATGAGGACGCTCGGATTCGGCGCGAGCGCCCGCGCGATCGAGATGCGCTGCCGCTGCCCGCCGGAGAACTGATGCGGATAACGCCCCGCGGCGTCCGAGGGCAGGCCGACCGCGTTCAACAGCTCCGTGACCCGCGTGGGATCCCGGCGCCCCAACGGCTCGGAGATGATGTCGCGCACCCGCATCCGCGGATCGAGCGAACCCATCGGATCCTGGAAGACGATCTGGAGTTCCGACCGCAGGAAGCCGAGTTTCCGCTCCGGAAGCGTGTCGACGCGTTTGCCCTGGAACGACACACTGCCTGCCGTCGGCTTGTCCAGCGCGGCCAGCAATCTGACCAAAGTGGACTTTCCCGAACCCGACTCGCCGACGATCCCGAAGCGCTGACCTGCTTCGACGTCGAACGAGACGCCGCGCAAGGCATGCACATCGCGGCGGGTGTAGCGGCGTTCGAGGTCCCGTACGGAGATCATCATCGGCTCGCCTCCAGATCCGAAGCGGCCAGCAGTTTCTTGGTGTATTCGTGCTGTGGCGCGGTGAGCACGTCGCGGGTGGTGCCGGCTTCGACGATCTCGCCGTCCAGCATCACCAGCACCCGCTCGCACACCGACGCCACGACGGCGAGGTCGTGCGTGATGAACAGCAGCGCGCTCTCCCGCTCGCGGACGCCGTCGAGGATCAGTTCCAGGATCTGCGCCTGCACGGTGACGTCGAGCGCCGTCGTGGGCTCGTCGCAGATCAGCAGCTTCGGGTCGTTGGCCAGCGCGATCGCGAGGACGACACGCTGCCGCTGCCCGCCGGAGAGCTGATGCGGATACGCCCGGAAAGTCCCGGGTAGTCCCACGGAATCCAGCAACGCCTCGGCACGCTGTTTCCCCCCGTTGCGATGGATCCGCATCGGTTCGGCCACCTGCGCGCCGACGCGCATCGCCGGGTTCAGGGCGGTCATCGGCTCCTGGAACACCATCGACAGGTCGTTGCCGCGCAACCGCGACAGTTCCTTCTCCGGAGCGCCCAGCAACTCGCGGCCGTCGAGTTTCACCGAGCCGGACGCGACGAGTTCCCCGGGCAGCAACCCCATGATCGACAACGCCGTCAGCGATTTCCCGGACCCCGACTCGCCGATCAGCCCGACGCGCTCACCACGGGCGATGTCGAACGAGACGCCGCGGACCAGGTCGCCGATCCCGAGATCGTGGACTTCGAGGGTCATAGCCGCGCCGCCAATCGCGGGTCGAGACGATCGCGAAGGCCGTCACCGAGCAGGTTGAAACCGAGGACCGCGATGGCGATCGCGACGCCGGGCACGAGCGCGAGCCGCGGGTGCAGGGTCAGGAACACCTGGGATTCCTGGAGCATCCGGCCCCACGAAGGCGTCGGCGGCCGCGTGCCGAAGCCGAGGAACGACAACGCCGCTTCCGCGAGCACGGCGATCGCGAACGACACGGACGCCTGCACGATCAGCAGCCCGGAGATGTTCGACAGCACGTGCCGCGCCGCGATGTTCAGCCGCGAACGACCGGCCGACCGCGCGGCCAGCACGAACTCGCTGCTCATCACCTGCAGCGTCCCCGAACGCGCGATCCGCGCGAACGACGGGATGGTCGCGATGCCGATCGCCACCATCGCGGTCAGCGTGTCGGCCCCGAACACCGCGCCGAACATGATCGCCAGCAGCAGCGCGGGGAACGCGAGGACGAGATCGTTGACGCGCATGACGAATTCGCCGAGCCACCGCGACGACATCCCGGCGAGGATGCCCAGCGGCGTCCCGATCAGCGCGGCGATGCCGACCGCGACCACGCCGACGTACAGCGTCGTCCGCGCGCCGACCATGATCTGGCTGAGCACGTCACGGCCGAAGCTGTCGGTGCCGAGCGGGTTCGAGCCGCTGAACTCGTGCAGCCGGTTCGGCGCGTCGACCTTCACCGGATCGAACGGCGTCCACACGAACGAAAGCAGCGCGGCGAGCACGATCAACGCGACCAGGACGCCGCCGATCACGAGGCTGCGATGGCGCATCAGGAACCTCGCAATCTCGGGTCGAGCACCGTGTACAGGACGTCGACCACGAAGTTCACCAGCAGCACGCCGACCACCAAGACCAGCACGATCCCCTGCACGGACAACAGATCCCGCGACGCCACCGAGTCGAGCAGCATGCTGCCCAGCCCCGGCAGTACGAATACGCGCTCGACGACGACGGCGCCGATCAGCAGCGTCGACAGTTGCAGGCCCAGCACCGTCACCACCGGTACGGCGGCGTTGCGCAGGCCGTGCCGGAACAGCGCTTGGAACGGGCGGAGTCCCTTGGAGCGCGCGGTGCGCAGGTAGTCCTGTCCGAGCGTGTCGAGCACCGCGGACCGCACATAGCGCGTGAGCACCGCGCCCTGCACGAGCCCCAGCGACAAGGCGGGCAGGACGAGACCGCGGAGGAATTCGCCGGGGTCCTGCACCGGCGGCGTCCAGCCACCGGAGGGCAGCCAGCGCAGCTGCACCGCGAAGATCTGCACCAAGATGATGCCGGCGAGGAAAGCGGGGATGGCGACGCCGAGCTGCGACAGCCCGGAAACCGCCGTGCCGTCGGCCTTCCGGTGCCGCACCGCGGCGAACGTGCCCGCCGGGACGGCGATCAGCAACGCCACCAGCATCCCGGCCCCGACCAGCCACAACGTGACGCCGAGCCGGTCGGTCAGCGCCGGTCCGATCTCCTCGCGGGTGACGTACGAGCGGCCGAAGTCGCCGTGCAGGACACCGCCGATCCAGTCGAAGTACTGCGTCACCAGCGGCCTGTCGATGCCGAATTCGGCGCGGGTCTTCGCGACCAGCTCCGGCGTCGCGTTGACGCCGAGCGCGACCTGCGCCGGATCGCCCGGCAGCACGGCCATGAACAGGAACACCACGATGGACGCGACCAGCACACTGGCCACGAGGATCGCCACCCGGCGCACGACCTTGACCGTCATCGCGGCGCCAATCCCGTGAGATCGAAGGACTCGCTGACCTGGTTGCGGACGAACCCGGTCACCTTGTTCTTCGCCACGATCACGTTGGGGAACAGGAAGAGCCAGTCCGCGGCCGCGTCCTCGGACAGCCGCCGCGCGACGTGCCGCATCGCGTCGATCTGCTCCTGGGGCGTTCCGGCGTCGGCCTTCGCCAGCTCCTGCTGGACGTCCTTGCCGTCGTAACCCCAGTAGTACTTGGGCTTGCCGAAGGTGACGATGTCGCGTGCCTCGACATGCTGGATGATCGAAAGGTCGTAGTCGTGGTCGGTGAAGACCTGCTTGAGCCACACCGCCGGGAAGTCCAGCGGCTCGATCGTCACCGTGACCCCGACGTCCGCCAGCTGCGACGCCACCACCTGCGCGGCCGAAACGGCGTACGGCAGGTTCGGGATCCGAAGCCGCAACGACGGATTCGGCTGTCCTGCCTCGGCGAGCAGCGCTTTCGCCTTCGCCGGATCGAACGAGTACGCGTTCGAGAGGTCCTCGTACCAGGGATCCGTCGGCGGGACCATGCTGCCGATGAGCGTGCCGCGACCGGCCCAGGCCGTGTCCAGCAACGCCTTCCGGTCGATCGCGTACGACAGCGCGCGGCGGACGCGGACGTCGTTCAGCGGCGGGCGGGCGTTGTTGAACGCGAGCGTGACCTCGCTGTTCGTCGTGCCTTCGACGACGGTGAACCGGTCGTCGCTCTGGAACTGCGGGATCGAATCCGGCACGGTGATCGCGGAGATGACGTCGATCCCGTTGCTGAGCAAGGCGTTGTTGAGCGCCGTCGGATCCTTGATGTACTTGAGGACCACGGTCGAGTACGCCGGTTGGGTGCCCCAGTAATCGGGATTCCGCTTGAGCACGATGGAATCGCCGCGCCGGCGCGAGGACACCGTGTACGGCCCGGTGCCGACCGGTTTGTTCGCGAGATCCGCGACGCCGGTCGGGCTGAACATGGCGCCGAGCCTGCTGGTGAGGCTGAACAGCCAGCCGTTGCTGGGTTTCGTGAGCACGACCCGCGCGTGGTCCGGCGCGACGACGTCGACCCGGTCGACGACGTCCATTGTGGACTTGATCGACACGGTCCAGTCGGTTTTGACCCGCATCAGCGAGAACTTGACGTCCTCGGCGGTGAACGGCGCGCCGTTGGAGAACTTCGCGTTCTTCCGCAGCTTGAAGTCGTAGGTCTTGCCGTCTCCCGAAACCGTCCACGATTCGGCCAGCAGCGGCACGATCTTCGCGTCCGCGTCGAGTTTCACCAGGCCCTCGTAGACGTTGTAGAGCAAGGCCTGCGGGATGGCGGCACCGTCGGTGCGGGTGAAGTCGAAATTCGCGGGTTCGGCGGTGTAGCCGATGGCGAGCGTGCCGGGATCCTTGGCGACCGTGGCGCTCGAACCGGCGGAGCAACCCGACGTCACCAGCAGCAACGCCACCGCGGCCGCGTGGATCCGGGCTTTCATCCTGCCCCCTGACCGGTAGACTGGTCTGACCAGTAAACCAGACGAGACGGCAGGGTCAAGATGGAATTCGAGCCGGTCGCCCCTGTCCGCGCGTACCAGCGCGTCGTCGAACAGATCGAGGAAGCCGTGTTCAGCGGCCGGATCAAACCCGGCGACCGGCTGCCGAGCGAACGCGAGCTGATGGTCCAGTTCGACGTCGGCCGCTCGACCGTGCGGGAAGCGCTGCGGGTGCTGCAAGCGGCGGAAATGATCCGCTCGCGGCCCGGCGACCCGCGCGGCCCCGAGGTCCTGGCCGCTTCACCCGCCGCGCTGCACCGGTCCATGCACCGGCTGGCGCGGGCCGAGAACCTCGGCCTGTCCGAACTCCTCCAGTTCCGCATGGTGCTCGACGGTTCCGCACATCTGCTCGCCGCGCAGCTCAGGACCGAAGAGCATCTCGCCGAACTGGACGCGGCGCTGGAGGCGATGCGCGCGGGCGTCTCGAAGGGATTCGCGGAGTTCTCCCACGCGGACGTGGCGTTCCACGAGGCCATCGCCCGTGCGACGGGGAATCCGCTGCTGGTGATCAGCGGCGAGGTCGTCCGCGGCGTCGTCCTGGAACTCATCGAAGACAAACTGGAGCACGCCGACGACCGGACCGCGTTGATGCGCAACTGGCTCACGCATCACGAAGAGGTGCTGGGAGCGATCCGGGACTCGGACGGCGAACGCGCGTCGCGGCTGGCCAAGCGGGCGCTCTACGACAACTACGCCGAGTACGTCCCGGTGGAACAGCGACGCCTGTTGCGGCCTCTGCTTGCTTGAGCCCCCTACACTCGCTCACATGGGGGATGAGACGGAGCCTTCGAGCCCCCGCCAAGGCGTCGGCCTGGCGCTTTCCGGCGGTGGCTATCGCGCGATGCTGTTTCACACCGGAGCCCTGTGGCGGCTCAACGAACTCGGCTGGCTGTCGAAGATCTCGACGTTCTCCAGCGTCTCGGGCGGTTCGATCGCCGCGGGCGCGCTCGCGCACGCGTGGTCGGACCTGAAGTTCGAAAACGGTGTCGCGAACAACTTCCACGACGCGGTCGTCGCGCCGGTCCGGAATCTGGCGCGTACGCGACTGGACATCCCGGTCACCTTGCTGGCCATGGCGATGCCGTGGCGAAGCGCCGGTGAGGAACTCGCGCGGGTGTACGCGAAACACCTGTTCGGAGACTGCTGTCTCAAGGATCTGGACCCCGACGGCCCGCAGTTCGTCTTCACCGCGACGAACCTCCAGGACGGCGCGCTGTGGTGGTTCTTCCGGCAGGACGGACCGCACGGGAACATCCCGCTCGCCACCGCGGTGGCCGCGTCCTCGGCGTTCCCGCCGATGCTGTCGCCGGTGGTGCTGCACGATCCGCTGTCGGAGGAGGCGGGCCGCAAGATCGTGCTGAGCGACGCCGGCGTCTACGACAACCTCGGCCTGGATCCGGTCGAAGGGCACGCGACGGTGCTGGTCAGCGACGCGGGCAAGCGGATGAAGGTCACACCGAAGGTCAAGCGTGACTGGGGACGGCAGCTGCTGCGCGTCCTCGATGTGATCGACAACCAGGTCCGCGAGCTGCGGCGGGGCGCGCTGCTGAAGTCGTATGTGGAGAAGGATTTCGCGGGCGCCTATTGGGGTTCTTACGTGAACCTCGAGAACTTCGAGCTGGAGGACGCGCTTCCGTCGCCGGTGAAGTCCACCCATGAACTGGCCGAGACCCCGACGCGGCTGACGAAGCTGCCGGAAGTGCTCCAGGAGCGCTTGATCAACTGGGGTTACGCGGCCTGTGACGCGGGGATGCGGAAGTGGGTCGATCCCGAAGCGGCCGCTCCCGGCGGGTTCCCGTTCCCCGCCGCGGGCGTGGGCTGAGCTCTCCCCCGGATGTCATGAAAGGGTCGTTCAGGACGTTTTTGGTCCTGATC
>NZ_JBHXJK010000008.1:0-8530 GCF_042723255.1 Amycolatopsis thailandensis | reverse complement strand
CGGGGGCGGTGCGCACCCCCCCCCCCCTTTTTAATACACGGGGGAGTCCTTGTTTTTACTCCCCCCCACCCCCCATTTATTCACACTTCTCGTTCGTCAGGCGACCAAGTTCGCGTAGACGATGACGTTGTCCTTGTAGCTGTGCTCTTCCTTGTCGAAGACACCGCCACAGGTGATCAGCCGCAGCTGCGGCTTGTCCGTGTTGCCGTAGACCGCTTCCTCGGGGAACTGGTCCTTGGGAACCTGGTCCTTCTTCTCGACCACGAACTTCAGGTTCTTGCCGTCGCTGCGCTCGACGAGCACCTCGTCGCCCGGGTTGACGTCCTTGAGCTTGAAGAAGATGCCCGGCTGCTTGTTGCCGTCGACGTGCCCGAGCAGGATCGCGGGCCCGACCTCACCGGGCACCGGGGAAAGCCGGTACCAGGCCGCCTGCATCGGGTGCTTCGCCGTCGGGACGGACATCTTGCCGTCCTTGTCGATCGCGACCGTGACGAGACTCGACTCGGCGCCGATCTTGGGGATCTTCACGCTCGTCGGGCGAATACCGTTGAACGGCTTGGCGACCGAAGGAGCCGCTGCCGCGGCGGTCGCGGGCGGCGCCGCCGGAGGGGTGGCGTCGGAACCGCAACCGGCCAGTGCGAAGGAAAGGAACAGGGTGGCCGCGACCGCGCGACCACCCCGCCTCGGAAACTTCATGGACATCCGATCAGGCCGCGGTGGCGCCGAAACCGGTCTCGATGCCGCCCTTGGGCTTCAGCTTGACCTGCTTCTTCACCTTGGCGCCCGGCGCGGTCGCGCCGCCGCCGACGGTCTCCTCGAACTCGATGTCACCCTGACCCGGCTTGCCGTCGCAGGTCCAGGTGAAGGTGCTCGACTTGCCCTTGAAACCGGGCTTCACCTGGACGATGTAGATCCAGGTGTACGTGCCGCTGCCGTCCTCGAACGACTCGAGGATCTCGAAGTCCGCCGCGGTGACGCCGGTGGGCTCCGAAGCGCAGATGACGGCCAGCGCGCCGATGCCGTCCGGGTCGATGTAGCCGGCGCCGACGGTGAAGTCCGGCTTCGGCTCCTCGGTCGGGGTCGGGGTCGAGCTGGACGTCTTGGTCGGCGTCGGCTTGCCCGAGGTTTCGGACGGCTTGCCGCTGGTCGGCGTCGGCTGCTGCGAGGACGACGAGGTCGGGGTGCTCGTCTCCGGCGGAGCCGTGGTCACGGGACCACCGGTGTAGGTCGGCCCCGGCGGCACGGAGGCCGAGGTCTCGGTCGGCGCCGCGGGGGGCTCCGTCGTCGTTTCGATCTGCGCCATCGCGACCGGCGTCACGGCCAGCGAGATGACGGCGCCGGCCAGCACCGCGCCCGCGAGGCGGCCCAACGTCTTCTTCAAAGTGATCTCCCAGTGAAAAGCATCGCAACGCATGGTGACCCCCACCATGCGACCACCCGGGGGAAAATCCCACGTTCGGGTGACAGCGCGATCTTGCCCGAAAAGTGCGGGTCTTCAGTAGCGAAAGGACAGTGACAAGAACCACTGGGAAAACCGGTAACATCAGGATGATCCGGCCCGATACAAGGGCCTGAAAGTCGCTCAACAGAGGGAAAATCTCCGGGCGACGGGGAAATGTTAACACCCGGACGGCCGGAACGGTTGCGCTGCGGAAGCATTTTTTCGGCGGCCTCCGAACGTCGCGAAAACGTCGGTTTCAGTGCCCGAAGCTGCGAATTCTCGTGATTACCCAGGCGTTTGTTACCGACCGGTTCACACGTTCGGAGTACCTACCGGTGAGAGACTGACCATTCGGCCGCCAAAACAGGTACTCAGCAACCTGAAGGTCACGATCAGGAAACCAGGCCTCAAGACGCTAGCCGAGCGCGGAGGCCAGATCCGTCCACAGATCTTCCGGATCTTCGAGCCCGACGCTGAACCGGACGAGCCCGGCGGGAACGTGGGCGTCACCCGCCAGCCACGCCCGCCGCTCGACCAGGCTCTCCACCCCGCCGAGGCTGGTGGCGGCGCGGATCAGCCGCAGCGACCCGATGACCTTGTCCGCGGTCTGGGCGTCCGGCAGCTCGAAGGCGATCATCGTGCCGGAACCGGGATAGCGCACCCGGGTGATCGCGGGATGGTCGAGCAATCGGGCCGCCAGCAGCGCGGCCGTGCGGGTCTGCTCGGCCAGGCGGACCGGCAACGTCCGCAGCCCGCGCAGCGCCAGCCACGCTTCGAGCGCTCCCGGCGTCGCCCCCATCCGGGTGCGCGCGTCACGCAGGTCCTTCGCGACGCCTTCGTCGGCCGCGATCGTCAGGCCGAGCAGCAAGTCACTGTGGCCGCCGATGAGTTTCGTCGCGCTGTGCACGACGATGTCGGCGCCGAGTTCGAGGGGCCGCTGCCCGAGCGGGGTGGCGAACGTGTTGTCCACGGCGACCAGGCCGTTCGCGGCGGCGGCGATCGTCTCGATGTCGATGACGTCGAGCGTCGGGTTGGTCGGCGATTCGAGCCACAGCAGGTCGGCGTCCGCGGCGGCGACCCACGCGGCCGTGTCGTCCGGCGCGATCTCGGTGACCACCAGGCGGCCGGTGCGATGCGCGTGCGCGAGCAGGCCACGGGACCCGGCGTAGGAGTATGTCGGGGCGCAGACCTTCGCGCCGACCGGCAGTGTGTCGACGACGGCGCTGAGCGTCGCGATCCCCGAGGCGAACGCGGTGGCGTGCCCGCCTTCGAGCGCGCCGATCGCGGCTTCGAGGGCTTCCCAGGTCGGGGTGCCGTTCTCCCGCGAATACGCGCGATCGGCGCCGGCGTCGAAGGTGCTCGCCGCGACGATCGGCACGTTCAGCGGTTCGCCGGGGCCCTCCGGGCGTCCGGCGGCGACGGCGAGGGTGCGGGGTGACCAGTCGTTCGTGTTCACCCCGCCACCGTAAACCGTGTTCCGGCTAGTGGGCGTACACCTCGAACTCGTACAGGGAGTAGCCGTACTTCGTTCCTCGCTGGACACCGGCCATCCGGACATAACGGCCGTCGGTCGCCTCGAAGGCGACGTTGTCCTGCCCGCCGTCTCCGTCCACTATGGACGCGACGTCGCGCCAGGTCGTCCCGTCGGACGACACCTGCACCTTGTACGCCTTGCCGTACGCGGATTCCCAGTGCAGGACGACCCGGGAAACGCGCTGCGCCGAACCGAGGTCGACGGTGATCGACTGGTTGTCGCTCCAGTCGCTCGCCCAGCGCGTCGAGAGGTTCCCGTCGATCGCGTTGGACGGCGGCGAGTTGTACCAGCCGGTCTCGTGACTGCTCGCGCTCACCGAACGGCCGGTGGCGAGGTTGGCGATGTTGTCGCCGCGCTTCGCCGGGAACTCCACGACCTGCTGGAAGGTCGGCCGGTTCTGCGTGCTCATCTTGTCCTGCGTGATGCCGCCGAGCGCGCGGTGGATGATCGTGTCGGCGCACCACTGGTCGCCCGCGCCGCAGTCCCCGTCACCGGGGTACACAGTGTTGGCGGGCTGCGCGGCCGCCTGCGTCAGCGAATCGAGCAGCACCTGACGGCAGGCGTTGACGTCGCCGCCACCGCAGTACTTCACCGGCAGCGGACCGGCGACGTTCTGCCCGAGGACCGACCGGATGTCCTTGTGCACGTAGCCCCACCAGCCGGACTGGTACGACGAACCCGCGTGCGCCTGGCCGACGTGCTTGCCCGGGATCTCGTTCTGCCAGCCCGAAGGCGTCTCGTTGATCTTCAGCACGCCCACCATGGCGGCGTAGGCGGCGTCACCCATGCCGGGTTTGAACTGGGCGTTGACCAGCAGCGGCCACCAGGCGTCCATGATGCGGATCGCGTCGGCGTTCGCGTAGGCCTTGCTGCCCGGCGAGGTCTCCGAACGCAGGGCGCCCGCGGAAAGCCAGATCTTCAGCTTCGCCACCGCGTCCGCGGCCGGCCCGGTCACCGGTGCCTTGTCGAGCACCTTGAGCAGTTCCGGCAGCACCTTCTCCGCGCGAAGGTCGGCCAGTGCCGCCTCCTCCATGGCCTGCGTGAGGTTCACCCGCGTCACCTTGGTGCCGTTGGAGACCATCTTCTTGACCCGCGCGTCGATCAGATCGCCGCGGTGCACCGAACTCTTGTCCGCGCCGCTGGCCGCGTAGCCGTTGCTCTGCGCGTTGTTCCAGCTGATGTAGTAGTCCTGGTTGACCGACTGCGGATGCTGCGACGACGGCGTGTAGTTCGCGAGGTTGCCGTCGGGGTTCCAGCCCTGCCAGTCGAATCCGGCGTCGCCCTTCACCGGCATCGCCGGGTCGACGTTCGGATTTCGGACCGGGTTCGAGCCGGAGTTGAAGTACGCGATGTCGCGGGAGTCGGCGTAGAACCAGTTGTAGGTCTGGTTGACGTCGGCCGCCGCGGCCTGGAAGTCCTTCGCCGACTTGATCGCGTCCGGGTCGTTGAACTTCTGGAAGCCGATGATCGTGTCGATCTCGTGCTGGAAGGTCGACCGCAGCGACGCGTACGCGACCGGTTTGCCGCCGACCAGGGCCCGGCTCGTCACCGGTCCGTATTTGGTGCGGAAGCTGCGCAGCGTGTACGAACCTTCGGCGGTCCCGTCGGCGATGGTGGGCTTCCAGGCGTTCTTGCGCTCGACGATGTCGAACGGCAGGCACTGGCCGCGGAAGCGGTAGAAGTTGGAGTTCTTCGTCGGCGCGGAACCGTTCTGCTCGCACAGTTCGACGGCGTAGGTGTCGGTGATGTCCTGCGACGCCGAGGTCGCGCTCCACGAGTAGTCCTTGCCGCGACCGAGCAGCACGTACATGCTGATGCCCGCGAAGGAGGCGCCGCGGGCGCTGATGCCCGGGCCCTGGAGTTCCTGCAACATCAGCAATTGCGGCGCGAAGTAGCCGGCCTGCGGGCCGAAGACGGCGACCGGGTGACCGCTCGCGGTCTTGGCGCCGGAGACGACCAGCGCGTTGGACATGCCGTGTTTCTCGGAAAGCATGTTCCCGGGCAGGACGCCGTCGTCGAAGATGCCGCGGACGGCCTTCTGGTCCTCGGGCGCCGGAACGTCCACCTTGGCGGGCGTCGCCGTTCCGGCGGAACCGGTCGGGTCGAAGACCAGCTGCTGCCCGGAAACCGAACCCTTGTCCGGCATCGCGGCGCCCTGCGGGTTCGCGGGTGCCTTGCCGTAGTCGAAGTTCTGTCCACTGTGGAGGGTCTTGACGGTCTCGGGGTCGTCCTCCGACCGAAGGCCCTTCCAGACCTTGTCGCCCTGTTCGAGTCCGTACTTCTCCTGCATCGCCATCTTCGCGATGGCGTTCTGCACCTCACCGCCACCGCCGGCGCCGAACTGCGCGCCGACGACGGCGGCGAGGACGACGAGGTCGGTCAGCTTGAACGGCTCGATGGTCCCGGCGTTCGTGATCGCGTCGACGTGTCCGGTCAGGACGTACTCGCCGGGGAAGTAGCGGCCGCTGTGCGCGTCGGAGATGTACTTGTTGACGCCCTCGACGTAGGCCTCGGCGTCGGCCTTGCCCTGCGCGCCGCGCGGACCGCTGGCGGCGGCGTTGTCGATCTGCTTCTGGAGTTCCTGTTCGGTGTAGGGCGCCGAGGCGAAGAAGCTCTGCTCGAGTTCGCGGTTGCCCTGCGCGCCACCGGCGTACGAGGTCAGCTGGCCGCGGCCGACCCGGCGCATGATGTCCATCAGCCACAGGCGGTCCTGCCCGGCGGCGTACCCGGCGCCGTACATCGTGCCCGGCCGTGTCGTGCCGACGATCCGGGGGACGCCGGTCGCCTTGTCGCGGGTGATCGTCACGTCCGAACGCGGTTTGATCGTGCTCTCGACCTGTCCGGACCGGACCCCGAACGAGGCATCGTTGAAGAACTGGTTGATCTTGTCCGTGGTCAGCGTCTTGTAGCCGTCGGCGAGCGAGGCGTACTTGCCGAGCTGATCGGCGGAATGCGCGGGACGGGTGCCGAACGCCTTGTGCGCCAGGATCTCGGCGAGTGTGGCGTTCCCCTTCGTGCCCGGCGGCAGGATGTCGCCGCACTGGCCACCGCAGTAGTCGTCGAGCGCGGCCGCCACCACGGAGCTCTGTGGGGCTTCCGCCGCGCTCGCCTGAAGTGCCGGAACGGTTCCCGCCACCAGCGTCAACCCCGCTAGCGTCGTCAAGACCCGTATGCCTCGTCGCATGAAAGACCTCCGTCGTCGGAGAGTGACGAGGCGCACACTACCCACGGGTATTCAAATTTGTGAAGACTATTCGCGTTCTTGCCACCGTTCGGCCGAACACTCGTCCTGCGGACCCCGGACCTGCACAGGTAGCTTGTCACCATGTCTTTGGAGAAGCCCCAGATCGATCGCCCGGAGGGCGCAGCGCCCGCCGACCTGGTGAAGACCGACATCTCCGTCGGCGACGGCCAGGAAGCGAAGGCCGGTGACACCGTCTCGGTGCACTACGTCGGTGTCTCGCACTCGACCGGTGACCAGTTCGACGCGTCGTGGGACCGCGGTGAGCCGCTGCGCTTCGGCCTCGGCGCCGGTCAGGTCATCCCCGGCTGGGACCAGGGTGTCGCGGGGATGAAGGTCGGCGGCCGCCGTCAGCTGGTCATCCCGCCGCATCTGGCCTACGGCGAACGCGGCGCCGGCGGCGTCATCAAGCCGAACGAGACCCTGATCTTCGTGGTCGACCTGATCGGCGTGAACTGACCCAGCTCACCGCGCGATGAGCCCCCGGCGAACTCGGCTCCCGGGGGCTTGTCGCGCCGTTTCGGATCAGACGGCCTGCAACCGTCGCATCGGCCGTGCGAACGGGTTGTCCGCGGCGCCATCCGAAAAGCCCGCCAGCTCGGCGATCTCCTCATCGGTGAGGCCTTTGGCCCGCAACGTGTCCCCGATCGCCGTGACGAGCCCCGGAGTCTCCGGAGCCAGATGATCACCGTCAGGCTCGGCCGTTTTCCAGCCGCGAGCGTTCATGGACTTGTAGAAGCTCGTACGGTCCGCTGCCGAAACCTGCTTGAGTGAGTAGGCCCTCTCGAAGAGCGCTTGCATCGAGACTCCCCAAACCCGCTTCATGTCTCGTAGATGACCAAGGGTCACAGGACGCAGGTCCGGCTTGATCACGTGCGACGGCATCAAGAACTCCGCCGCGAATTCATTGGCTTCCCGCTCCGGGTCTTCGGTCGCGACCCCGTTGTGGAGCACGAGATGACCGAGTTCATGAGCCAGGGTCAGCCGCTTCCGATCGATCGGAGCCGCCGCGTTGATCAGCAGCACCGGGTGATCGCCGATCCACTGGGAAAGCCCATCGATACGGGACGTGCCGAAGTCCTCTTCCAGGATCACGCAACCAGCGGCTTCAAGCCATCGAGCCAGGTGTCGCACCGGTCCTACCGGCAGCCGCCATTGAGCGCGCACCATCAGGGCCGCCTGCTCGGGGGTCGTGTCGATCGGGTCGAACGTCGGGACGGTCTGTTCCGCCCGCATCGACACTTCCTCGAACAACAACGAAACATGCAGCCGATAGACGTTCAATCGCGCTTCCAGCCTCCGCCACGCCGAAGCCTTGGTCGTTCGCTGACGCCGCATGTGCGCGTCCACGGCGAGCGCGCCCCGGACAGCGTGATCCCGGGTCAAAAAGCGTGTCGATACGCCCAAAGAGCCTGCGAGCCGGTTCACGACGTCGTCGTCAGGCATACGTTGATCGTTCTCGTAACGGGACAACGCGGCCTGGGTGATCTCGGCCTTGGCGCACAAATCCGCCTGCGTCAGGCCGCGTGCGCGGCGAAGTGTTTCCAGCACATCGCCGATTCCACTCACGTCGCTTCGTCCTCCTCGTCTCGGGCCAAGGCCTCGTACAGGTCGATCTGGGGGAGCGACGGATCGACAGGAGTCCAGGTGATTTCCGCACCCTTGGCTCCGGATGCCTCAGCATCCACCTCCACAGCCCAGATCGCATCTTTGTCCAACCCGTCGCGGAGGGAGACGATCGTGCTGCCGATCACTCGCTCTTCGGGGTCCCAGCGATAACCGAAGCCCAGACGAACCTCTTCCAATCCTTCCAGAGCTTCGGACTGCGCCCAGAAGGCGAGCGCGGATTTCGTGGCATACGACCGGATGCGGTCTCGGACCGTGTGCCGCTTCACACGGGCGCGGTACCGGAGACCCACTGTGACCTCGCGAGTGACGCCTTGGTCCACCAGCTCGACCGAATCGATGTCGGTGAGCTCTCGACGCAAGTGCGCCCAAAGACGGTCATGGATCCAGTTCGAGAGGCCTCGGTCACTGCTGTCCGCCACCCAACCCGGGAAGGCGTCGCGATACTCGGCCAGGTCCGCCCTGGCCGCGGTCGTGGCGTCGACCAGAGCGCTGACAACCTTGTCTCCGAGGTCGTGCAGCACATCCTCGGCCATGGGGTATGAAAACATACCAGAAAATATACCGGCTGCGCACCCGCAACTACCAGCACAAACGTGTACACAGGCCCTTGAGATGGGGTCGAAACGGCCCTGGCGTCGGACCCCAAGATCAACCGCCGCCCTCACGCACCGTGGGGGGTCCGGGG
>NZ_JBHXJK010000007.1:0-130821 GCF_042723255.1 Amycolatopsis thailandensis | reverse complement strand
ACGTTGAGCGTTGCGAACGTGGCTTTCGCAACACCCGAAACCGGCAGGTGGGCAGGCCAGGCACACGCCACCTTTGCCCTACCCCTCAATAGAACCCGAATCGCCACTCACGACCACCCGGCTCTCGAAATCAGATCACGGACTGCTCCGAGACCGGCAGGCACACGGTGAACCGCGTGTCACCCGGTGCCGAATCGACCCGGAGATCGCCCTGATGCCGTTCGACGACGATGCGCCAGGAGATGTCCAGGCCGAGCCCGGTCCCCTGCCCCACCGGTTTCGTGGTGAAGAACGGCTCGAAGATCCGCTGCCGCACTTCCGCCGGGATCCCCGGTCCGGTGTCGCCGATCTCGACGTGCACGTGGTCGTCCACCCGGGACGTCCGCAGGGTCAGCGTGCCCTCGGTCCCCATGGCGCCCAGCGCGTTGTCGATGACGTTCGTCCACACCTGGTTCAGCTCGCCCGCGTACGCCGGGATCCTCGGCACCGTGTGGTCGTACTCCTTCACGACGCGGACGCCCGGCGCGATTTTGCCCGCCAGCATGACGAGCGTGGAGTCGAGTCCTTCGTGGACGTCGATCCACTGGTGCGGCGCGCGGTCCATCTGGGAGTACTGCTTGGCCTTGCCGACCAGCACCGAGATGCGGGTCGTCGAATCCTCGATCTCTCCCATCAGCATCTCGGTTTCGAGCGCGTACGCGAGCCAGCGGACGGCGCCGTCGAGGAAGGTCTCCCCGACCGATTCGAGCAGCCGGTCCAGATCGGGCACGGTCAGCCCGGCGCGGACGTAGATGTCGGCGAGGTCCCAGCCCTGGTCGATGCCGTGGTCGTCGAACCAGTCGCCGATCTCGTCCTCGCGGTCGGCCTGCTGCATCGCGGTCAGCTTCGGCGCCGAGGCGACCTGCTTGACCAGTTGTTCCTGGATCTCCAGCAACTGCTCCAGCAGCGTCGGGTCGACGTTCTTCTTCGCCAGCATCGCGAGCTTGTGCCGCATCCCGGCGACCCGCTCCCGCAACGACGCCGTCGCGCGGACGGCCGCGGCGGCCGGGTTGTTGAGTTCGTGGGTCAGCCCGGCGGAGAGCTCGCCGAGCGCGAGCAGCCGCCGCCGCGAGCCGATCACGGTGTCGCTGTTGCGCCAGCCGAGGTACATGCCCTCCAGCAGATGCGTCGCCATCGGGAACCAGCGGCGGAACTCGGTGGCGAACTCGGCCGCGGGCAGCGTCAGGAAGGTGAGGTCGCTGACAGCGTGCACCGAAGCGCCATACGTGTGTTCTGTCTCCTGGTGCACGAAGAACTGCGTCGCGCCGCAGTACGCGCCGCGCTGGTCGGACCGGATCGTCTCGACCTCGGTGCCGCCGACGAGCCGCGTCATCCGCAGCGCGCCGGACAGCAGGAGGTAGAAACAGGTGGCCGGTTCACCCTCGCGCATGACCGTGGTGCCGCCGCTGTACTGCTCCAGGACGGCGTGCTCGTCGATCCAGTCGAGCTGTTCTTCGCTGAGGTGCTCGAAAAGGAAGAGCCCGCGCAGTTCCTCCCTGGGCAGAACGCTCATTGTTCCTCCAAGTAGCGGTGAACCAGGGTGACGGCCATGGCGCCTTCGCCGACGGCCGAGGCGACGCGTTTCACCGACGCGGCCCGGACGTCGCCCGCCACGAACACGCCGGGGATGGAGGACTCCAGGTAGTGCGGGTCACGCTCCAGCGTCCAGCCCGGCGGCGGACCGCCCTCGGTGAGCAGATCGGGACCGGTCCGCACGAAGCCGTGGTCGTCACGCTGGATCTCCGTGCCGAGCCAGTCGGTGCGCGGCGCAGCGCCGATGAAGATGAACAGGTGCCCGGTGGGCACGGTCTCGGTCGCGCCGCCGTTCTCGCACAGGGTCAGCTGTTCGAGGTGATCGTCGCCGTGCGCCTCGACCACCGTGGTCCGGGTACGGACGTGGATGTTCCCGATCGCGGCGATCTGCTCGATCAGGTAGTGCGACATCGACGCTTCCAGCGACTGGCCGCGGACGAGGATGGTGACGTCGGCCGCGTGTTTGGAGAAGAACACCGCCGCCTGACCCGCCGAGTTCGCGCCGCCGACGATGTAGACGTGCTCGCCCTTGCACTCGGGCGCCTCGGTGGCGGCCGAGCCGTAGTAGACGCCACGGCCGGCGAGCTCGGCGACGCCGGGAGCCTCCAGGGCGCGGTAGTTGACGCCGCTGGCCAGCACCACGGAATGCGCGGAGATCTCGGTCCCGTCTCCGAAGAGGACCACCCGCGCGGAACCGCGCGCCTCCAGGCCCACGACGTCGCGGGCGGTGAGCACCTCGGCGCCGAACTTGAGCGCCTGCCGCCGCGCGCGGTCGGTGAGCTGCGCGCCGGAAACCCCGTCCGGGAAACCGAGATAGTTCTCGATGCGGGAGCTGGTGCCCGCCTGCCCGCCGGTTGCCTTGCGCTCGACGATCACCGTCCGCAGGCCCTCCGACGCGCCGTACACGGCCGCCCCGAGCCCGGCGGGCCCGCCGCCGATGACGATCAGGTCGTAGAACTCCTGCGCGGGCCGGGTGGACAGGCCGACGGCGTCGGCGAGTTCGGGTCCGGACGGCTGGCGCAGCACCGTGCCGTCGGGCGTGACCAGCACCGGGATGTCGTGGGGTGCCGTGTCCGCCGCGTCGAGGATCCGGCGGCCTTCGTCGTCGTCGACGGAGTACCAGCGATACGGCACGGCGTTGCGCGCCAAGAAATCGCGCAGGTGGAACGACGGTGACGAGTACCGGTGGCCGATGAGCTTGATCTCGTCGACCGGCCGCTCCCCCACCGCGCGCCAGGTCTCCACCAGCGCGTCGATGACCGGGTAGAGCTTCTCCTCCGGCGGGTCCCACGGCTTGAGGAGGTAGTGGTCGACGTCGACGACGTTGATCGCCTGGATCGCGGCGTCGGTGTCGGCATACGCTGTCAGCAGCGCGCGGCGCGCGTTGGGGAACAGGTCCATCGCCTTCTCGAGGAAGACGATGCCGTCCATCTGCGGCATCCGGTAGTCGGCGAGGATCGCGGCCACGGCGTCGCCGCGCAGCTTGATCTCGCGCAGGGCTTCGAGGGCGTCGGCACCGGAATCGGCCCGGATGATCCGATAGTCCTTCCCGTACCGTTTACGCAGGTCGCGGGCGACCGAACGGGACACGGCGGGATCGTCGTCGACGGTCAACAGGATCGGCTGGCTCACCGGTTCAGCCTAATCCCTATTACGTTCGAGACGTGCTGACCGAAGCCGAAGAAGTGATCCACGCCCGTACCGCCATCGCGTGTGAAGCGGCCACGGGTCTGCCGGGCACTTTCTCCGCGTGGCGCGAAGACGGGCTGCTCGCGGTGCTGGCCACCGCACCGGAACTGCGGTTCCTGCGCACGATCTCCGGCGTCACCGAGGGGAATCTGCCGTCGGCAATCCGGCTCGCCGGCGCTTCGTGCTGGGACGGAGACCCGCCGACACTCGTGCTTCCGGCGGGCTTGAACCCGGCCGGTCTCGTGCCCGACGGCGTCCGTCCGATCGCGATCCTTCCGCTCACCGGACTCGCGGCCTCGGACGCGGACGTCGACGACTCGCCCGACATCGACGTCTTCCTCCGCGTCCTGCTCGACGGGTACGAAAGCGGCGGCGGCGTGACGGAGTTCATCGCCGCCGAACACCGCGATCCGCGGATCCGGCGGTCGCTGCTGGTCCACGACGGCGTGCCGATCTCCGCGGCCGCCCTGAGCCCGCACGGGGAAGGTGTCCTCCTCGGCGGATCGGCCACGCCGCGAGCACATCGCGGCAAAGGCGCGCAGGCGCGGCTGATGGCGCATGGTCTCGCCGCGGCCGCCCGCGAAGGCCGTCGCTTCGCCGTTGCGACCGCCGTGGAGGGCTCGCCGAGCTTGTCGAACCTGCGCCGAGTCGGGGCGCAGGTCCACTTGCGACAGGCCTTCAGGCTTGGGTGAGTTTGCGCATGCGGAAGGCCAGGACGAGCAGCATGATGCCGTACAGCAGGGCGTAGATCCCGACCAGCAGCGCGATCCCGTAGGCGCCGGCGATCGGGTTGATCACGATCACGATGCCCGCGATCAGCGAGAGCGCGCCCGCCGCGATGAGGAAGGCCTCGCCCTCGATCTGCTTGCGCAGCCGGATCGCGGCGACGATCTCGACGATGCCGGTGAAGATCGCCCAGAACCCGACGAGGAAGGCCAGCACCAGCACGGTGATCCCGGGCCAGAGCAGCACGAGGACACCGGCGGCGATACCGAGTACGCCGAGGATTCCGTAGGCGGCGCGATGGGCGGCGTCACCCGGGCGGAAAGCCTGCATCAGGCCGCCGATGCCGTCGATGATCGCGTAGATGCCGTAAATGATCGCGAGGGCCAGGACGGTGGCGCCGGGCCAGATGAGCGCGAGTACGCCGAACAGGATGGCGAAAACCCCGCGGACGGCGGCCAGCGGCCAGGCGAGGCGGGGTTCGACGACGGTGAGACCGACGAGAGGCATGCCCCGAGTATCGGAGCGCCCGGAGGCGAGCGCGCGGCATGCCACCCGTAGGGGTGAAAGGCCGGTGCGCGCCGCGACCGCCATCACGACGCGCACCGGGGTCCATCAGGGATAGGCGACCAGGTTCGCCACGTTCGAACCCGAATTCGCCGGTCCGCCGCGGTCGTTGACGACCCGGCTGATGGTGCCGTTCCCGCCGAGGGAGACCGCGACTATGCTGCGGAACCGGACGTCCGGATTGTTCGGCGCCTCGATCGCGCGATCCGCGACCACGCTCGGATTCACGTTGAAGAAGCAGTAACTCCCGAGCCCGTACGCCTCGTGGTTCGTCACCGAATTCGCCACCTTGTAGGCCGCGTAACCCCGCGTCGAACCGTTCATCCACGCGGCCTGATTCGGTGGGTCGTAAGGCATTTCGTTCTGGTAGAAGTACGTCCGGCCGCGGTTTCCGTTCCAGAGTGTCTGGTACTTCTGGTAATGCTCGACGAACAGGCCGTACATCGTGACGTCGTCGCCGTTCACGATCAGCCCGGTGTCGGCGGTGTTGGTGTTCCAGCCGACGCCGCTGCCGTGGTCGGCGCGCCAGATCCACAGGTGGTCGCCGATGACGTCGTCGCTGTTGACCACCAGGCTGTTCGTCGCCTTGCCGACGCCCGCGCCGCCGACGCGGAAGAACACGTCGTGCAGCGAAGTCGGGTTGGCCGCGTGATCCTGCGCGGAGTTCGCGGGGCCGACCTCCATCAGCGTGTTCGAGTTCGTGGTGCCCGCGTCGATCAGCACGCCGGCGACCTTGACGCCGTCGACGTCGGCCACCGTCATCGCGGTGATGCCGTTGTCGGGGATCAGTGTCGCCAGGCCGAGTCCGAGCACGACGGTGTCCGGCCGGGTGACGCGGAGCGTCTCGTTGAGGTGGTAGACGCCCGGAGTGATCAGAAGATCCTTGCCCTCGGCCAAAGCCGCGTTGATCTGCGACGCCGTCGTGCCGGGCTTCGCGATGAAGAACCGGCTGATCGGCAGTGACGAGCCCGGCTGGTTCGCACCCCAGGTGATGCCCGAGGCGTTGGTGCGCTTGGAAGGCACGAACACCTGGTACGCGCCCGCGTTGTCGACGTAGAGGAACGGCTTCTCCCGCACGACCGGCGTCGTGTTCACCGTGGTGTACGGCGGATTCGGGAAACTGGTCGACGGGGCGCCGCCGACTCCGGCGAACACCATGTTCCAGTTCGAACCGCTCCAGCCGCCGAACTGCGAGTTGCGCGAGATCCACTGCTGCTGTGAGCCGGACCGGACCTGGCCGTCGACCTTGACGTCGGACATCCAGCCGCCGCTGGACCAGCCGCCGTCGTCGAGCTGCAGATTGCCGCGGACATGCATCCGGCGGTACGGCGCGGCCTGTGAAACGGCCCAGCGGTCGGTGCCGCCGTTGGGGTTCACGGACAGGTTTTCCGCGCCACGCCAGAAGTTCTGCGTCGCGTTACCCTGGAACCAGTCGGCCTCCGCGTGCACCGCGCCGTTGATCGTCACGTTGTCCGGTGAGAGGCCGAGCCCGAGCACCTGCGTGTAGAACCCGACGTTGACGTCGACGTTGTAGGACCCCGGCTTGAACAGCAGCGCCTTCCGGTTCGAGCCGAACTGGCTGGTCTCCTGCTGCGAGAAGACGCTGTTGACCTGGGACTGGATCGCTGACTGCGACATACCGGGGTCGAAGACGAGCACGTTCGGCCCGAGGTCGGGGTTCGCGGTGCCGGTGACCGGCGTGAGCCGGAAGGACTGGGCGCCGGAGCCGTTGCAGGAATACTGCTGGAGCTGGGTGCTGTCCTGGGTCGAGAGGCCAGGGATGTCGAGGCACCGGCCGCTGTTGCGGCTCACGAAGTGATAGGCCCCACCCGTTTCCTCCACCGGCTGCCACTGCTGATTGTTCCCGCCGCCGTAGGTCCACAGCTGGACGAGCCCGCCGTCGGCCACCGACACGTCGGCGACGTCCCACACCTGCGCCGGGTTGTTGCGTGTGTTCACCCGGTAGAAGCCACCCGACGTCGGCTGGAACTGCCACTGCTGGGAGAAGGTCTGGTTGCAGGCGTACTGCTGGACGACCGTCCCGTTGGCCGACCCGGCGGCACGCGCGTCCACGCACTTGCCGCCGCTGGTCGTCACCGTGTACCAGGTATCGGGAACGATGGCCGCCTGCGCCGCCGGAGCCACCACGATCAGCGCTCCGACCAGGGAAAACAGGGCTATCAGGGCTGCTCTGGCCCTCATCAGGACCTCCTCCGCGTCATTCGGGCAGGGCGAGCTGAGGCGGAGCCCAGTGGAGACGCGGCGTAGCGGGCGGGGACCTCGGCGTCACGATGGTCGAAAACGTAACGGCGGTCACACGCGGAGTCAATACACGTCTAAAAATAAGGCTCAAAGATGCAGGTCAGCACCAGTTCCGACGATCGGGACCGCGTAGAGTGACCCCCGCGTGAACGGCCTCCGCGGGCGGTGTAATGTATGGACACACGAGATGCGGAGTACAACTTCGCTCCGGGGCTATGGCGCAGCTGGTAGCGCACCTCACTGGCAGTGAGGGGGTCAGGGGTTCGAGTCCCCTTAGCTCCACAGTGACGAAATACCGCCCACCTGGCAGATTTGCCGAGGCAGGGCGGTTTTTTCGTTCTACCTCACTTTGAGAATTAACCCGCCGAACTTCAGTTACTGTTCAGTAGCTGGAGCAAATCTGGAGCAGATCGTCCTTCCACTGCCAACTAGGGTCACATCGTCCGCTCCAGCAACGTGACCCGACTGAGTATTTCTCCGATTTCCGCGTCGGGTTCCTCAACCGTGACGGTGCCGATCAGCGTCTCCCGCTAGACCTCGCGGCGGGGCACGCGTTCGAAGACGTCGCGCCGGTGCGGTCGTTCTCGTAGTTCCGCGGTCAGCCCAGCAACACCGGCGCCGCAGATCCGAAAGTTTCGACGCGATGTTCGCCGCCCTGCGCGCCGACTGGCTGCAGTCTCAGGCTTTCAGGACATCCGCCACCAATGTCAGTTACCTGCCGCCAGGTCGGCGTCGGCCACTCGGTACGTGACCCGAGAGTGGCTGTTCGCCGGGTATGATCATGTGCACTAGCCTTTGGACCGGGCGGCCTTGTCGGTCTGTCGGGTGCGCGAGATCCGCTCTGCAGCTGTCAATCTGCACGGGACGACACATGGGACCTCACCTGACGCAGAGCGGCGGCCGCACCGGACGTTCCCGCCGCCACTTCTCTTTCCAGTTCCGCAACATGTCCCTCGTTGGTTAGCAGCTCAGTCAAACGTTTGGCGGCAAAGCCGTCGCCGTTGTCGGCGCGAGCGCGCAGCTGCTCGACCAGTCCCTGCGACGCCAGCAGCTCAGCCAACCGGACGGCAGCGGTCCCGTCGCCGTTGTCAGCGCGAGCGCGCAGCAGCCGGATGGCTTCTTCGACCTGCCCCTGCTCGGCCAGCAGCTCAGCCAAACGCACGGTCGCAAACTCGTCGTGATTGTCGGCGTGGGGTCGTAGCAACCGAATGGCGTCTTCGAACTGCCCCAGCTTGGCCAACGAGACGGCGTAGCGTGCGTCGCCGTGCTCGGCGCGGGCGCGCAGCTCGTCCACCTGCCCCTGCTCAGCCAGCAGCCCCGCCAGCCGGTAGGCGGCAACGACGCCACCGCTGTCGGCGAGCTGCTGATGCAGAGCGAGGGCTTCGTGATCGCGGCCGCGGCGTTCGGCGTTGCCAGCTAGCTGGCCGGTGTCATCGGAGTGGTGGTGGCGGATCAAGGCGTGCCAGACGGCGTCGGGAAGATGTTCGGTACGGCGGGCATGCAGGGCGTGCTGATACAAGTAGTCGGCGACGCGGTAGCCAGCGATGCTTCCTATGCCGGCGGCGACCGGAGTGAGGGTGGCGGTGGCACCGTGTAGCAATCTAGTGGCGTAGTTCAGGGCAACATCGAGCCAGCCCGAGGGAGCGGTCGCTATTTCGCGCTCGTTCAGGTACCCAGGTGCGGCGTCGGCGAGGTAGTCGCGGGTCATGGGTGCGTGGCGCCGACGCGGCGGGCGTCGAGTGCGGCGGTGATGACAGCCTTGGCGTAGGCGGGCGCCTGGCTCCAGTGACGGATCAGTTCTGGGCCCGCGGCCATCACCTGGGTGAAGCCGGCGTCGGAGGTGTCGAGCGCGACCCGGATCCGGCGATCGGTTCCCGCAAGTTCCTCGGCGCGGCGCCGCTCGAGAGGGCTGAATGCGTCGGGCACGTGCAGCACGTCGGCCAGGTCGAGCAAGCGTCGGTCGTTGGCGTACGGGTCCGGCCGATCGCCCTCGGGTAGCGCCACTCGCTTGCTGTGTTCGCCGGGCCAGCACGTCGCGACCGTCACCACACCGGCCGCGATCAGCTCGCGGACCTGTCCCGCTGGCACGCCGCCGGCGAAGTCGAGGTAGTCCTGCAGCTCGTCCAGCCTGATCCTCGAGCGCGGACGGTCCGGGCTCGCGACTTCGGAGGACAGGACATGATCATGTGGACGCCGTTGATCACCCTCATCGCGCTGGTGCTGCTCACCGCCGCCACAGCGGTGGCACTCACGACCACCGACCACCGGCGCGCCCTGCGAGCGCTGACTTTGCTGAAGATCCTGCTCGGTGCACTTCTCGGCAGCAGCGGTGTGCTCGCCGCAGTGATCCGCCTGCACCAGGCCGGACTGCTGTGACGCAGCGACTGAACCGCCTCGCGCCGAGACCGGCCGGCGCAACGAATTCGCCGTCCGAATCGGATACTTGTCCAAGATTCGAACCTGCCCGAATGGCAGCCTTATCCTCGGTGGGGTGCAGCTGCAGCACAGTCGCCGCCCCAGTGCGAGGGCTCTGACGCCGAAGGGCGAATTCGTAGAGAAGGGCCAGCTAGTTTGACGCCGACGTTCGCCGGGCACGTCAGGCTTCCTGTTCGGCCGCTGGTCAGTGCCTTGTCTCCGGCCAGCTCAGCTGTCGTTTGACAACCGTGTACGAAGCCGCTGACAAACCCTCACTGGGCGGTGGCCGCTGGTACGTGCCACCCGAGGAGACCACCTTCTTCCTGCCTTTCGACGGCGCTCTCCGCCTCGCCCTAGTCACGGCCTGAAGCTTGGCTTTCTGGATCTTCGCCGTGGGTGTCTCCGGCATCTGGTCGATGAGTTCGATGTATCGCGGAGTCTCGAATGGCTCTAGCTGTTCGGCGCACCATCCAACGACATCCTCGGGACGTTGGTCCGATCCGGGGCACGGCGTAGGCGAGGACGTCCTCGTCGGTCAGTTCAGAAGGGAACCCCGACGACCGCCGCCGCGGGTACATCGTGGTGCTGCTCGATAGTGCGTTCGACCTCGACGGAGGAAACGTTCTCGCCTCGCCCTTAATAAGCGCGATTGACTGCCTAATACGCCGTGGTCACCCTCAAGGTTCGACTTGAGGGCATATACGCCAGTGCGACCATCAGCCTGAACCTCTGTCCTTCATGAAAGAATTCAAGCATGATGTTGAATAATGATTGATGCCACTCGGCACTGTATCGGAGGTTGTATATATAGTTGGATCTAATCTTACTGGAGATTTGAGCACAAACCTCGTGGACCGACAACCCTGACAGTCCAGCACGATCAAGCGATACGGACTTTTTTTGCCGGAGATATTCAAGCTTCTCTGGCGCTATTTCGATGTCAAGGGCAGAAAAATCCACTGGATGGTCACTGATACCATTGAGACTAAGCTGGACATCTTCATGGTCGTCGCTCGACAGTTCTCGCTCAATCTTGAAAGAGAGGAACATTTCGAAGTAGCGATTGGCAATACTTACACATCGCCAATCGTCGCTAATCCATCCGCGCGCATCCTCATTTTTCTCATCCGGTAAATCGTCGGAATGAGCAGTGATAAATACCTGTCGCAGCTTCACATAGCAAGGCGGAAGCGACATCGACATCCACGTCTTGAAGGCGGTGCCATAGGAAACTTCGCCAAAACCGACGTAGCAAGGCATACTCTCCATTGAGCGGCGAAGTGCTTCCAGCCTGACCGGCGTTAGATTGTTAATGTAGATGACAAACAGTTGACCACTATGAAGAATCGTAGGCCGCTTGAACCAGTTGACGTATTCTCCCAACAGGCTAAGCGCCAAGTCTTCAGGGACTCCGATAAGATCGCCAGCAAGGATGCTGCAACTATGATCCTTATCCAGCATTTGAAGTACGCGCCTGAACGGCTCGGGACCGTATTCGACCTCTGAGT
The DNA here is from genome assembly GCF_042723255.1 of Amycolatopsis thailandensis. Classification (NCBI taxonomy): domain Bacteria; kingdom Bacillati; phylum Actinomycetota; class Actinomycetes; order Pseudonocardiales; family Pseudonocardiaceae; genus Amycolatopsis; species Amycolatopsis thailandensis. Next base: position 120,085 of record NZ_JBHXJK010000007.1, on the reverse strand, counting down.
CGAATACGAAAACCGCTTCAGCGCCACTACTCTGAGGCACGAGCGCTGCGCGTAGTTTTGCATAGTCCACGCCTTTTTGACCGAGAAGCTCGACAGTCTCTCGGTAAGCAACTTCTATCTCACGCTGAACGGACGTTGGGCCGAGGTTGAAGTGGCTACGAGCCATCCGAAGAAGGAAACTGTCCCGGGCGTTCAACGTCCAGATGGGGCCGACATCTTCGTTTATGCTGCTCGTCTGGGATTGCATGCATGTAGTGTACGGACGAGTGTGGATCGAGGCGAGATACACTGATTAGATCAGGGACATTAGGAACCAATTTCCCAGGATACTTGTCCGGTGTCAGCAGGTCATCCGGCCCGGCGCATGTGACTGTTCTGAGCCGCACGCGTCATGGCGGTTCTCTACTGAGCGCGTCGAGCGCTAGCGAGCTGGTCGGTCCTTTTCGGATTCGGGAATGAACTCAGCATGGCGACGCTGCAGGTAGGCCCGGCTGGTGCCTTCAGTCGACACGAGGTCGAGGGACTGGCGGAACGCCTCGAGACGTCGCTCAGCTCGCTCGAGCAGTTGTCCCCAGGTCATAATCCAGAGCCGGTACTGCGGTCCAGTCATGACTAGACCGGGCTGACTGGTGTTGCTCCACAAGTTGCGCACGGCGTCGTTGACGTCGGTGGTGATCAGCCAGAAATCCCACTCGTTGGACGTCCCGACAACCTCCGGATGCCCGGTGATGGCGGTTGCGTAGTCGTTGAGCTGACTAAATTCCTTCATGGTCGCGCGCATGGGCCGCTTAAGCTCGACAACGAGGTGCCGGTTGCGTTCGCTCTCGGGAAGGTGGCGGTAGAACACCATGTCGACCCGCCCGCGTTTGCCCGAGGGCAGTGTGACTGGGGTGGGAGCGTACTCGGCGTCCGAGGTGGCGGCCCGGACCACGCGCGAGAGCCCGGATTCCGATAGCGACAGGCTCCATTCGTCCCCGAAGATCCATGGCTCCTGCACCAACATGGGATGGAGCTGGTCGACCTCGCGGAACGTCTTGCGCGTTTCATCGGAGTAGAGGAGCCGACGCAGCCCGGCCAAGAAGTCCACACGGTCGGCCAAGGTGTGGGCGGACCGCACGATGGACCCAAACGTGGTGCGCTCCAGCAGCTCGACCAGCATTTCCTGCTCGTCGTCGGACAGGGTGAGGACCTTAGTCAGCATCTGCCCGGTCCTGGTGGGCTCGGCCCTTGCCGCCTCCTGGAGGAGCCTGAGTGACAGTTCCTTCTGCCGACGGTCCTTGCCGATGGCCTGGCTGGCCAGCACAGCGACGATGTCGAAGACTTCGCGTTCGACCTCTTCGGCCGGTGTGCTGGGCGAGCCGGCGTACGGGTAGACGCCTTGGGCCTTCCACTCGGCGAGAATGGCGCCCTTTCGGTCGTTAGTCAGTTGCCCGAGGTGATCGTTTAGGACCGTTTGCGCGGCGTCGAGCAGGTCGCCGTGGCGTATCTCGGGCAGGGCAAGGTCGGCTGCGGACATCAGGTCCTGGTCGCGGAAACCTTCCCAGATTAGGTAGGCACTCCAGTGGATCGGGGCTGGCCGTGACAGCGTGGGCTTCACGTCAGTGACGACGGCTCCATGCTGGTCACAGAGGAAGAGCCTCCTCGCACTCATGTCCTCGTCCCATTCCACGAATCGCAGCACCGGCGTGGCCAGGCCGTGGAGCGCCTTCGCAGGAACCGGGACCGGTAACTCGATTTCGTCGATGATGTGAGACTTGGGGTCCAGCCGCTGACCACGGTAGGTGACAGTCACATCGGGCAGGGCTAGCAGAGACCCAGCGAGCTGGGCGGTCAGCGGCGGGAGAAGGTCACCATCGACCAGGTGGACGGTTCGGGGGATCTGGCGAAGGGTCAAGGTGACGGTCGTGCCGCGAGGCCCCTCTTCGGGCTGGGGGTCGCTGACAGAAAACTCGTCTGGACGATTCCGCGAACCGTGGACCACCGTCGTGACGAAGCCGCTTTCGGTGGCGACCGTGGTGCTCCACTCGACGTCTTCAGCGATGCCATAGGTAAGGAAGCGACCACGCCCGAGCTGGCCGTGCAGTGGCCGCTTGATGCCCTCAGAGAACCGCCTAGCCTTCTTCCACGAGTCGCCGTGGGTCTGAAAGTAACTCGGGATATTGTCGAACGGCATGCCGTGGCCGTCATCAGCCACTACGGCGTTACCTGGCCCGTCCGCGGCGTCGGGTATGACCGTCACGTCCACTGCCGTTGCCTCGGCGTCGATCGCGTTCCAGACCAGCTCGGCGACCACGTCCACGGCAGTCGTTCGTTCCGACTGGGCGAGGATCGTGTTCTTCCCGGCGCGGACACGCATCGTTCCCACGCAGATAGCCTAGCGGCGGACGGCGCCAGCACCATCCGCCAGCGTAACGATCAGCTCGCTCTCCCCAGCAAGATCTCGGCCAGTCCCCGCTTGACAACCGCGCAGCACAAGATCCCGTCAGCCCGCCACGATCATTGGCGCACCCGCGATCCTTCTCGCTCCGCCGACCTCCTCCCGGCAATCACCCGAACATGTGTCCGAGAACGCATTGCGCAAGATCGAACACCACACATTCGAATATGCGTACTGCACCAGTAGTGGCTCACATAACACCAGGTAGTGATGCCAGGACCCCGACCGGTGATCCTCAGACAACTGCTGGCATGGTTGACTCGACTTGGTAACACGCTAGGCCGTACGAGTGACCTGGGAGGCGCAGTGGACGAACCCGACCTGACCGGCGCGACCGTGTACGAAGCCGCCGACAAGCCTTCCCTGGGCGGCGGTCGCTGGTACGCCATGCCCGACGAGAGCACCTACTTCCAACCCTTCGACGGGACGCTCCGCCCCGCCCTCGTCACAGCGTCCACCCTTCGCGATAGGCCGACCTGGACCGAAGTACCAAACCAGTAGCCCCTTGCGAACACGACTTCGTCCCGAGCGGCGCTGAGCACAGGTCTACGCTCTGCCGACGCGAAGCGGTTCTACTTCGGCGCGCGGCGGCCCCTTCGCCCGCTTCCAGACGACGGCATGGACCTTGTCTCCGACTGGCTCGATGGTCGAGGGGGCGAGGCGCCTTCGTTGGTCGCGGCGTTCGACCGTAGCTGGGCGACTCCGGACGGTTCCCCTTCGGCGAACGTCGCCTTCGCGAATGTGGTTTGTCCACTGAACATAACGTCTTCGAAGTAGGTCGTACTAGCGAAGGTCGCATCCTCGAAAGTGGTTTCTCCGTCGAAGGAGGCCTGATAGAAGCTGGCGATGTCGAAGGTAGTCTGCCTGAAGTCAGCACGGCCTGCGAACTTTGCGCCGCTGAAAAAAGCCTGCTCGAGGAAGGTAGTCGTATTGAACGTTGTCGGGCCGATGAATATGGCGTTCTCGAAGACTCCGCGCCGGATGCGGCAGGCATATGCCTGAAATCTGAAAAGCACGGCGTTTTGGAGCCTGAGCTCGGTATCGGGCCAGAAGGTATCGGGCGGAGGCCGATCAGGGTCGGTTCCTGCGTAGAAATGCTGCGAGAAGACCTGCTGGATGGCGAGTCGAACCTCGCGTTCTTGAGTGTGATCGTGGTCAGCGAGGGGTTGTGCCGGGGCTTCTGATTCGTCAGCCGTCTTGTCGATGCGGTCGTGAGGTGGCGGCTCGGGGTCGAAGGGAATCCGCAAGTACGCGCAGAGGACGTTGACTACGGTCTGGCGGTGTGCCGGGTTGTCCTGAGCTAGACGTTCAAGGGCGTAGATTCCGCCTAGACGCACCGCAGGCTTCTCCGAGCCCAACTGTTCGACCGCACGGCCGTACTGCTCGATGGCTCGGCGCGCTTCTGCGTCGGCCGCGCTGGCGGCGGCGATCCGTTCTTGCAATGCGAACGCACGGTCGTTGGCGTCCTGGTCGAATTGCTTCTGGTTTAGCGCAATCTCGGCAGTGCGCTGGCGTCGCGCGGCGAGCCAGAGCGCGGCCGCTCCGCCGGTCCCGATCACGATCGTGCCCGCTGTCTTAATCGCTTCCAGCTGGCCGGTGTTCTGACCACGGCCGAAGAGGATCAGCAAGGCGATTGCGAGACCAGCGCCGAGCGTGACCAGTACTGCAGCGGACCAAAGAATCGCCCGGTTCGACAACACTGGGTAGGGTCGGCCTTGCGACCTGTTCGCTGACTCTGGACTTGGGGCAGGAGGCTCGGCCATGCAGGCCATGATTCCCGATCATCGGCGATTTCTGCCGGAAACTTTCAGCCTCGGCTACCCGCACTTCGAGCAGCAGGTCGAACTTGTGGCCCCACGCGCCTGAGGGCTGGCGCCCGCGCCCCTTCGCGTGAGGTGAAGTTTCGCAGGCCCCCGGGAGGGGCTCCCGCAGTGTCCCGGCTCCCGCCGATGGGGCCCCCTCGCCAACTTCACTGAGTCGGGCGTCCTCGGTCGCCAGGTTTTTGGCCGTCGCCACCTCCGCAGAGCCAGGACGGAGGCGTCGCGTCGGCGTTCCCTCGGAAATTGTCGTACCACCCGATATCATGGATCACGACAGCGGCTGCTATCTGGAGAGGCGAGGTGCGAGATGTCCGTGACCACAGTCGAGCTGACGCGCGAGCAGATCATCGCGAACATCGACCGCGTCACGCGTGCCCGCTTGGGCCGATCCGCGGCTGATGTCGTGCGCGCCTACCGCGCCGGGAAGCTCCCGGACGCGGGGCGCGTCGGCGACGCACTGGTGCTGGCTGACCTTCTCGACCCTTCGGACTCGCTGCAGTCTGCTACTGCCGAGTGACCCCGGACGCCGCCAAGTACAGCGCGCGAGCCCGGCAGCTCACCCGGGAGTACATGGCCGGCACGCCGAAGTCGTTCGACGCTTTCCGCGATCTCATGCAGCTGCTGCTGAGCTTGACCGTGATTGCCGACAACGAGTTCGTCAACCTCGTGAGCCTCCGCGATCCGACCCGCCGGGTACTCGGCGGCAACGGTGGCCCCACGTCTCCGGTGCGGCTGCGCGACGGCCGGTGGCTAAGGGTCGCGTACTCACTTCACCTGACACCTCACGTCGGCAAGGAGATGCGGCTCAAGGTCGAGCAGTCGTCGGTGCAGTACCAAATCAACCAGTCCGACGACGATGACGGTGGCCTGGGAGAGATCTTCCGATACGACTACCTACGCGACGACGACAGCGGGCACCCTCACGCGCACATCAACATCCATGCGGACCTGAACGAACCCGGAGTGCTGAAACCTGGAGCGACCTTGGCCCGAGTGCACTTCCCCACGTCACGGGTATCGCTGGAGGCCATTCTTCGGCTACTCATCGGGGGCTTCAGGGTGAAGACTGCGCAGCCACCAGAAGTGTGGCAGCCAGTGCTCGCAGCCAGCGAGATGGAGTTCCAGGAGATCGCGCACCGGCCGCTGCCTCCTGGAGTGTGACGCTCAGTTTGTTAGTACGGCGGTCCGTTCGGGTGTGCGGCATGCAGGTTACACGTCGTCACTGCGCCCTGAAGCAAGGTGCTGTCCGGGGCAGGCGCGCAATGAGGAGGTGACCGCGATCCGGACACCGTGGGCGAACCGGACGGACGTCGCCGCGATCCCGCGTACCTGCTGTCCGTCCGCAGCCGCTCGGGGCCGAAGGGCGTCGGTGGTGATCCTGTCGAAGGGCCCTGTCAGTCCAGGAGGCTGGCGGGGTCCATCGCTTCCCGTGCGGTGACCAGGCCACTCGCTGCTGACCGGTACATCGAGCCCTGGCCGTTGCGCCACGCGGGATCCATTGTCAGACATCGACGGATCCCGTGTTTCTACCAGCGGAAACACCCGGCACCTCGCAGTTTGGCGTCACTCCGCACCGAAGGCTGTCACGCTTGCCCGATGGAATCGACCATAGCTGCCAAATTTGGCCTTGTCCTCGCCGTCGAGCTGGGCTTGACGAACGCTCGTTCCGGCTTCGAGTTCCCTCGGGGCACGGGAAGTGCTTCGTGAAGGTCTTCGCGAAGCGATGATTGAACACCGCGACGGCACGGAGTTCTCGAACGGCGCAGGAGAGATCGTCCATGCCGTCGTTTCAAACGAGACCTTCTGGCCGTCTGTCGCCGCCGTGATCCACCGGTTTCTCGGTCGGAACCGTTGAAAGCGAGTGCAGCTCACCGCTGGCAACTCGACGGTAGTCCTCGACGTCGCAGACCAGTCCACCGAAGACGCACTGAAAGTGATCGGACCGTCCGTCGGGAGTCGCGAGCAGGGCGCAAGGTGAAGACGGCGCCGAGGAAGCAGTAGCCCCGAGAAGCGCCGTCGTTCAGCGGAGAAACTAGCCCGGAGAAACCAGATGTAGGTGACTGCGGTTCGGTCGCGCAGTCACCTCCAGCCCCTCGGAGCCTCCCAGGCTGACCGTTTTCGCCAGTCCGAAGACGTGCCGGTTGAACTCGTCGGAGGTGAGTTTGGTGCTGTCGATGATCGCTTTGACGCCGGAGCCATTCGCGCGCAGGTGCGCGAAGACCTTCTCGAGGATCTGTGATGACTCGGGGATGAGCTGGCTGCCGGGTTCGCTGCGGCGGTAGCCGCGTTTGGCCAGTTCGACGCAGGCGCTGCGGTAGCCCCATTCAGTAAGCTGCCCGAGTTCTCCGAGCCGGTGCGCGAGTGCCATGGCTGACACGCGCCATCGGCGGCTGGCGTCGATGAGCTGGTCGGGGCCGGCGTTGCGGAGGTTGTGCGCGAGGACGTCCGCTCGTGGCATCAGGAAGGCGGCGGCGAATCGGTCGGCCTGGCGTTCGGCTTCCCGGCTCTGCACGCGTTCGGGTCCTTGGTGCATGACGAGGTGGCCGAGTTCGTGGGCCGCGTCGAACCGCTGCCGTTCGGCGGTTTTGCCGGTATCGATGAAGACGAACGGTTCGTTCTCCATGTAGAAGGAGAAGGCGTCGACGTCGCGGACCTCCTGCACCAGGGAGAACACGCGGACACCGCGGGCTTCGAGCAGGTGCACCATGTTCGGGATCGGCCGCTGGTCGAGATCCCACTGGCCACGGACCCGCAAGGCGATCGTTTCGACATCGTGCAGCGACGCCTCGGGCGGCAGGTTAAGAGAGGAGACGTCCGCGACGGGCAGCCGGAAACGCTCGGAGATCCAGGTCGCGATCTCGCAGGCGATGGCGCCGGCCGCGAGCACAGCCTCGCGCCGGAACGCCGGGGTCTTAGTGACGGCACGGAAGCTCACGGCGTCGACCGGGATCGGGTCGATCTCGGGTCGCATGAAGAACTCGACCGGCAACCGCAGGGCCGCGGCCAACCGGTCGAGCCCCTCCGGAGTCGGTTCCTGGTGGTCCTTCTCCCAGCGGTTGATCGTCTGAGGGCTCAGGCCCGTCTGGCGTCCCAGCTCGGCCAGCGTCTGTCCGCGCAGCTTGCGCGCCAACGTGATGCGTGACGGTGAGACGGGCACGCGAGAACTCCGCTTCTGAGCATTAGATCGGCTGGACGTCGATGTCTGGCCCGGTGTCCAGATCGTCGTCCGGGGTGACGATCACACTAGTGTCCGTCCGGTCGTACGGCAGCGGCGGAAGCGGGATCCGCTGGTGATACCTGGTGATCTTGTCCTCGATGCGTTCCGCGGGCCTGGACAGCTCCGCGTACAGCAGGCCGTCGCGGTAGGAGAACAGGAACAGCCACAGCTGCGGCCGCTCCTCCGGCAACAACCTGGACTGACCGTTCCCGGTGACGTCGAACAGCGGCGCCGTGTGCGGTACCTCGTCGATCAGGTCCCGCAGAACCGTGCGCAGTCGCGTCTTCGGGCTCGGCGTCCGATCGAACAGGCCGGTGCTGTCGTTGCCAGGACGCACCACGACATAGAAATTGTGAGAGGGGTGCCAGGTGCGGGAAAGGCCATCGTCCTCGTCGCGGTCCCATCCCGTCTGTTCCCGAAGGCTGATGACCGCCTCGCTCCACCCGTCCTGACCGGGAGTCTGCACGGGAGCCAGCGGGCTGGTCGCGTCCCTCTTGCGCTGACTGTTCTCCACGACCCGATGCAGCAGGTCGACCGTGAGATCGAGAGGAGCGAGCCGACCGTTGGACCAGGCCCGCCATGCGTCGAGGTCATGGGGGTCCGGCAGAGCGTGTGCATGGGTCAAACTACCTCCTCAAGGTCAAGACGACTATAGACCACACCTCAAATGAGGTCACATTTATTGCTCCCTTGCGGGTCGCGTCCCTCGAACAGCCACTTTGCGGCGCCGTCTCTCTGCGGACGTACTGGACGGCGACCCCCGCACCGGACCCGAGGCCGCCCGCCTCATTGGCGTGGACGAAAATGATCACGCCGACACACGAACGATGTGGGTCTCGCGTCCCGGCCCGAGAACACGCGCTGTTAGTTCACGTTGCAGGCCGAGTGGAGACGTGATTTGTCAGGCGGGATCGCTCGGCGACGGTGCTCGCCGCGCCTCGACCGCCCCGTCCGGCCTGGGCTGGTCGGTGGTGAAGCCCGCGGACCGGAGGATCCGCAGGGCGGCCTGATTGGACTCACGAGTCGACGCACCTGCCCGCACTGTCACATCCGGTTGCCTGCCCGGGTTTCGGTTCGCCGGAGGAGTTGTTCGGTGCGGTGTACGGCGGCGGCTCGTTCGGCGCCGTTGACGGCAAGTGCCCGGACGACGGGGTCGTCGGGGCCTCGGCGGATGCGTAGTTCGGCCAGCCGCTCGGTGTAGGACACCGGTTCGCCGTCCGGGCTGGTGGTCATGTCGCAGAACCACAACGCGTCACGCACCGCGCTTCGTTCGTCCGGAAAAGTCGCGAGCTGATCGGAAAGCCCGCTCAGTTCCGCGACGGCGGCCGCGCCGGTGTGGTGGGCGACCAGGGCACAGATCCGGTCGGGCACCCCGCTGCGGACGAGGAACCGTGCCCCGTCCAGCGGATGGAACCCGGTGTAGACAAGGGCGGGGCATAGCCGATGTCGTGCAGCCACGCCGCGGCCAACAGGACCTCACGCTCGTCCGGCGGGAACAGATACCCGATCTCGCCCGCGCGCCGGGCGACGCCTTGGGTGTGGGCCCAGCGGCGTGGTAGCGCGCCGGCCAGCAGGTGTTGCGCTGCTAGCCGGGCCCATTCGGGCAGCGAGTAGGCCCGTGCCGTGTCCCCGGCGTCAGGCGGGAACGATCGCTGCTCGGCGCCGAGGGTGAGGTCTAGGAGCGTGCGCACGGTCCGCTCGATGAAGATCGGGACGTAGTTCACGATCCGGGCTTGGGTGAACCAGGTCCGGGCGGCGAACACCATCCGGTGAATCAGCCCCGGTGGTATCCGGTCGCGCTCACGCGCCAGACGATCCGCCAAGTGCTGGATCTGCTCGTCGATCTGAGTGATGTCCCAGTCGTCCGTTGGCGTGGACCGCACGTCGGTTCCTTTCATAGCCGCTCATCCAGGCTTGGTTCTCTCCGGCTACCCGGTTTCGTATCGATGTAGCCGGTATGCCGCAGCCGGGCGATTCAGGTCCGGGCGGACCGGCGCGGAAGTAGGTGGCGACGCGGGCGTGGAGACCGCGCAGATGCGGCAGCAGGATCATGAAGGCGTGGGCCGGCCGGTAGCCAACGGCGGCGTCGCCGTAAAGGCACGGGCCGGTAATGAAAACGAACTCCTCGTCCGGGTCCAGCCACGGCACCGACCACAGCTCCGAACCGTCGTCGTCGCGGATGTCGGTGCGCAGGCAGGACGGTTGCTTCATCACCTCGACGAGCGCCGCGCGGAAGGACTCCAGTGCAGTGGCCGAGATAGCGAGGCCACGCCCCGGCCACACCCGAGGCAGGTGGTACGCGGCGTTCGGCTCCCCATCGTCAGCCGCGTAGCCGAACGTGACCGCCCCAGCTGACACGCCGGCGTGCCAGCGATCCATCTCCCAGGTGGTGATCGTGACCATGGCAGGCAGCAACCTCGATCCACATCACACGGGTCTATGGGTTCGTGGCGCACCATCGCGCCCGCGCGCATCGTGCAAAGCATCCGGCGAACACTGCCGCCGGAGAACGCGCAGTCTGTTTTTGACGAACCACAGCGTGCCGGAATCGGCACGGCGAGATCGAGTACCAGCAGTACTTTCTTTTGTCATTTTCAAGGCTTTCGTGGTGATCCCCTGGCCTGACAGGTCGGCGGCCCTGTGGGGCGCTTCGCAGTCGTACAACGCTGAGTCGCTTGTCCTGGCTAAGAAGAACCCGGCCAACAGGCAAGACGCCGCAGGTATGTCTTGAGGCAGCTGCCCCAGGCCCGGGTCACGCTATCTGTCACGTCGGAGACTCGAAGCTTTCGTGGTCGATGGCGTGTTCGAGTTGGGCTCGGTACGGAGCGAACGCGTCGAGCAGGTCGAAGGCATGCTTGTTGCGCTCCCTGCCCTTGCCGGTCAGGAACTCGAACATCAGTCGGTGTGTCAAGTTCTCGAACCGGGTCGTCCCGCGGCCTGATCTGGACCCGGTCGTAGAAACAGCGACGTCGAGCAGTGGTCGCCATTGGTGATCACGATCCACAGCACCAGCGAGGTGACGCGGCGTTGCCGAGGCCGAAGTCCTTCGCTGGGCGAGGCAGGCGCTGGACCTCATACCTCGAAGCTCGCCTACCCCACGGGCCCGGAATCTGAATCCTCACGCTCGGCCCGTGGCCATCGGGCTACGCGCCGAACGTCGACTCCAAGGCTCTCTGGCTGAGAGCTTCTGAGAACAACCTTGTCGTCTAAGGCGCGGGCGGTGGCTGTATTGGGCGGTTCGCCTGGCTTGGGGCGTTCATGGGGAAGGTCGTGGCGTCTCAGGGGGTGGTCTCGGCCTAGTGATCTTTGGGAGCAGGCAGTGCGCCGCGGGTGTCGACGACGTGGTGGGCGATCTCGCTGAGGCGGCGGCGGTGGTGGCGGGCGTGACCGCGCATCACTTCGAAGGCATGCTCCACAGTCGTGTTGCTTCGGGCGGCGAGGATTCCTTTCGCTTGCTCGATCGAGACCCTGCTTTGCAGGGCAGCGTGCAGCTGGGTCACGAGATCGACCTGCTGCCGCATGAGTCGTTCGTGCAGGATCCCGATGGTCGCGGCGTCGGCGAGTGCCTGCGCCACCCGGGCGTCGCCCGCCGACAGTTTTCCGGAGTGAATGTTCAGCAGGAGTAGTGCGCCCACGACATCCTCACGCAGACGCATCGGGACAGCGCACATCTCCCGGTAGCCCGCCTGCGCGGCGGCCTCGGCGAAATCTGGCCATCGTGAGCGCGCCTCGTCCAGATCGACCGGCCCGATGCCGGTCACGTCGCGGTGGCTTTGCCAGGCCGGGCCGTCGTGTCGGGCCACATCCAGCACATCGGCCAGGGCATAGCCCGAATCCGATGCCGCTATCGGACGGAGTGCGGTCCCCGGGGGCGCGAGCAGCAACGCCGCGGCCGAAACACCCAGCAACTCCGTACACCGGACAGCGAGGAGGTCCAGGAGTTCGACGAGATCGAAGTCACCCACCAGGGTGTCGGCGAGTTCGACGAAGGTAGCGGCCAAGCGTTCTTCCCGGTTCGCCATCTCAAGATCCTCACCCGGCCCGTTGGCCGTGTCTGTGTCCTGGTGCAGGTCAGGAACGCTGGAAGTCTCGTGGCAGCCTGAGGCGCCTGGTGACGATGTCGCGTGCCACCTCGCCGATCGGGCGTTCCTGGCTGAGCGCGTAGGCCCGCAGCCGGGAGAGTGCCTCGACCAGCGAAACGTCCAGGAACACGCTGATGAAGCCGCTGGCCTGGTGTACCTCGGCACGGTGAAGGTCCTGCGACCATACTTCCGCCGTCGAGCCGTCCGGATCGGTCAGCAACGCCGGAGTGAGGGAATCGGCCAGCGCCAGAGCGGTGGTCACCGCGGCTGTGTCCATCGACCCGGCCTCACGCCGATTACACATCAGCGCGCCGATGCTGACCGCGCCGAGCATCACCGGGAACGCGAAAACCGCGTGCACCTCCATTTTCAGTGCGGCCGCGGCGAAACCGGGCCAGCGCGCGGTCACGTCCAGCGCCGAGCACAGCACCGGCGCGCCGGTGTCGATGGCATCGATCGCGGGGCCTTCCCCGAAGGTGAATTGTTCGTCATCGAGCCGGGCGCTGACCTTGTCGGACGACCATGCCAGCTCCGCGGCCCCGCTCGTCGTCACCGACACCGTCATCCCGTCCACGCCCAGCAACGCGACGTGATCATCAGTCAGCCTCATCCCAACCTCCGTCGGCAACGGCGATCCGTTCAGCTTTGATAAGAATAGACTCAGAGGAATAGAGGTGAAATAGTCTACATGGACGTTTTTTCAACATTGTTTTTGCAATTTTCTGACATCGTGGAAGCTTCGTGCCGGACTGCCGCGTTGCCTAAGCAGCAGCCGGCCGGTTGCCGCCGCCCCGGATCGGGTGCGCCGACCTGGCCGTGAACACGCACTACGCCGTGTCTTCGGCGTCCAGCCTCCGCGACTTGCCGTCCTGGAGCAGGTGTATCCCTCCTACGGCAAGCCCGTTCGACATCCGAAGATGGGATACCATCCCGCTTGCTGACGGCTCACGCCGCAACAGGTCGCCAGATACACTGGTCCTCTGGGGTAGCGCTACTAGCGACCGCTTTCTCCCACCGTGTTTGGAGTGCGTCCAGCAGGCGTTGTTCGACGGCTGCGGCGACGTGGGAGTAGGTTTCTTGGACTTTGTCTTGGAGTACGTGGCCGAGGCGGAGTGCTTGGGCGATCTCGGGGATGCCGTCGTCGATCATCCAGGTTTTGTGGCTGTGCCGGAGTCCGTGGAACTTCAGGCCCGGCTTGACCGCGCAGAGTGAGACCTTGCGGTTGGGCCTCTGCTGGTTGCCGTCTGCTGCCGGTCTAAAGGCGCGGCGCGCGAAGTTGCTCCTGCGATGCAGTTCGCCTTGTGGCGTGACGAAGACATGTGGATGGTCGTGGGTTTCGAGGTGATGCCGGAGAAGCACGACAAGGAAGGGCGGCAGGGTGATGTCGCGGGCTGAGGCCTCGGTTTTGGGTGGTCCGAGGTATAGGCCGCCCGCAGTGGGTTCGTGGAGTGCACCGATATCGGGATCGACGACGATTCTTCCTGTGTTGTCGTCGTAGAGGTGGAGGTTATGCCGCTGGAGACCCACGAGTTCTCCCCAGCGTGCGCCGGTCCAGCCCGCCGTGGCGACGAGTACGGCTCCGGCGGGGCCGTACCAGAGGGCGGCTTGGTCGGCGACCGCGAGCGCTTCGGCTGGCTCGGCCCAGATCTGGCGGGGTCGGCGTTCGGTGCGGCGTCGGCGGCCGCGTCGGCGGTTCTGGATGGGGTTGGCGTCGATGAGTTTTTCGTCGACGGCGTCGGACAGGAGGAGAGCGAAGCATTTCAGGATGCTGTCGACGGTGCTTTTGGCGAGTCCGTCGTTACGCAGCTTTTTCTCCCAGGCGCGCACCTTGGAGTTGGTGAGGTCGGCCAGCGTGGTGGTGCCCCATTGAGGGATTATGTGCACTTTGAGGAAGCTGCGGTAGTTCTCCTCGGTGCGTTGGTCGACGTCAAGGGAGTCGATCCAGTCGTCGTAGGCCCAGGCGCTGACAGTGGTCTGGCCGCCTAAGGGGTCGATCCACTTTCCTCGGCGCTTGTCTGTGTCCATATCCGCGATGTAGTTGTTCGCGGAGGTTTCATCGGGGAAGCCGGGGACAGAGCCGATGGTTCCGTCGTCGCGTCGGTAGCGGACGCGCCAGCTGTCGTCCCCGGATTGTTCGGGCCAGGGCATATGAACTCCTTTGCTCTGGTGTGGGGGTCACAGTGATGGGCGACATCCATGGACGCTCCGATATGGACAGAGAGCCAGCCCCCGTGACGAAGAGCCTCTGTGCCGCAACAGGTCGCGTAGCGGGTGTGTCAGCGGTGACGTCTGGGACGTCGGCGTTGCGTTGTGGTCGCGCCGTTCATGACGATCGCGCGGAGGTCGGCATCGGAGAAGCGGAGGTGTTTACCGAGGAAGGTGCAGGGAATTTGGCGAAGGCCCGCCTTGCGGCGGAGCCAGGACTCTTTGATGATCAGGCGCTGGGCGGCCTGCGCGGGCGTATACAGGAGCTGCCCGTCGACCACCGGCAGCTCGACGTGTTCGGGCGGGCCATCAGGTGCCGGACGAGGGTTTTCAGCGGTGGTCATGTCGTTTCCCGCTGTGTGACGGCATGGCCGGAGCGGCAGGAGAATGGGCTGCAGCCGTCCGGATCGTCTTCGTCGGCGGTGGCGGCGCCGCGTGTGGCGTCAAGGTCGACTTGGTCGAGCGGGCGGAGCGAACGGTGGATGAAGAACTCCCCGCGCAGCGGTTTGCCGTTGGCGTTGGCGCGGGGGCTGCCGTGACGGATCGCTTTGTCGAACTCGACCAGGTCTGCCCACGCGTGAGGATCGGTGTCCCGGATGAACCGCAGTCGCGAGTTTCCCGAGTAGGGACAACCGATACACGAGCTTTTCACGACCGAGCCCATGCCGCGTTCACGCAGGAGCGTCAGGCAGTCCGTACGTGATAGTCCGAGGTCGAGGAGCGGGAAGATGTTGCGGGTGTAGTTGACGTCGGAGTCCTTGGCGCGGTGGAACTCGTCGGTGGAGATGCCGATGGCCTGGTCGACGAACACCCCGCGGGGTACTCGCGTGGGGTGCGGGTAGCCGAGGATCTGGCGGATGGCTTTCTTGAGCGGCTCGATCTTGTACTCGCCGGTGCATTGCCGGCGGGCCATCCCCCTTGTGCCGTCGGGGTTCTTCACGAACAGCGGCATGGTAACGAACCGGGACTCTGGTTTGAGGGCGTCGTGGCGGATGTTGCCGTTCGACACGGTCAGGACGGGGATCCCTGCCTGCGCGCCGATGCGGCGCGCGGTGTCGAGTTGCTGGTAGACCTGCCGCGGTTCCCAGCCGGTATCGGCGAAGAGGGCTGCGTCGAAGGGCGGGATCTCACCGTCGCAGGCGAGCAGAAACACGCACAGGCTTTGCACTCCTGCGCCGAGGCTCAGGTAACGGCCGCGTGGTCGGCCGGGGTACCGCTCGCGATGGGACCCGGTCGTGCGTCGAGCGCTGGTGCGGGGAGGGCGAGTCGCTGGGTGGGGCCGGGTGGCGCTGCGGGCGGGTGTCGACGCGCGGGGTGTTCGGGTCTGGCCGGGGCGTTTTGCGTCAGGTCGGGTGGTGGACATGGTGAGTGCTCCCAAGGGTGGTCAGGCGGAGAGGTCGTGCGGCTGGGCGAGCAGGCGGTGCCGCAGCGCGCGCCGGGTGTCGGTGGTGGGGTTCTGCGCGGCCCAGAACAGGGCTGTGGTGATCAGGGCGCGGTGAGCCGGGTGGTCGGAGAGCACCCACTGCTCGGCGGGGCGGAGGCGGTTGCTCTCGTCGCGGGTGCGCAAAGCCTGATAGCCGGTGTATTTGAGGTTCGTCAGGATTCTGGTGACGGCTTTGTCGTGCCAGGTGCCGGTGGTGCCCGGTGGTGGGTAGCGGTCGGGATTGTTGTTCAGCCGCTGGGTGATCTGGTCGACGTCGAGGCCGGTGACCGCGCGCCAGTAGAAGATGTGCTGCACGACCGGGGCGCGCAAAGGGTCGGGGGTGAGCCGGGTCCGGGGCTTGCCGCTGCCCGAGCGGGTCCCGGCGACGTCCATGGCGCGGTAGCCGTAGGGCGCGCGGTGCACGTTCCAGCCTTGGCGGACCAGTGCGGCGGTCGCCTCGCTCGCCCGGCGCAGCACAGGATGCTCGGCAGTGACGTCCACCTTGGACGACGTTTCCGGTAGAGGTCGTTCACGCGGCACGGGTAGGGCGCGCGGGACGTTCTGGCCGTGCCGGGTGCACAGCCAGTGTCGAAGGTGCTGGAGAAGCCTGTTGGGGCGGTTGGTGGGCATGGCGGTACCTGCTTTCGCTGTGCTGGAAGGGGCGGGGCACCCCGGGCCCCGGGCCGCTGGAGGCCGGGGTGCCTCGCGTGCCTGTTCAGCGGGTCGTGGTGCGTGCTCGGGCCGGGCGCGCTCGGCCCGAGGTATGGGTGGTGGCGGGCAAGGCTTTACTCGTGCCCTGCCCGCGCCGAGCCGAATGGGTGGCGCGGCGCTCGCGCGGGTGGAGTGGCGGCGCAGCCCAGTGGCACCTGGCCGGGATGTGGGCGAGTGCGGCCAGGTCGTCCAACAGGTGGCGTAGAGCGCGTGCGGCCTGCTGAGGCATGACCCCGTTGCCTAGGGCGCGAAGTTGCGCGGTGCGGGGCAGGTCGAGGTGTGTGGCGGTGACCCAGCCTGGGGGCAGGCCCATGAGCCACTCGACGAAGGGCGGTGCGAGAACGGGGCGTCCGTGCCGCCCCGGTTGAGTCGGGTACGGGGCGGGGCGGCCGGTGATGAGTTCCCATCGGCGGACGGCGGCGGCGTATTCGCCCCAGTTCACCGGTCCGGGTTCACCGCGTGCTGTGCGGCGGGCGCGCGGTGCGCGGGCGGTCGTCACGGTCCTTCACCTCCTTCCGCGCGCGGGGCTTCGGCGCGGGTGTGGTGACGGCGATGACGACCGAGGGCAGCATCAGATCGCCCTTCGAGCCGCGCTGCGCCGGGCAGCCTTTGGTTCCGTCGGTCGCGCGCGGGGTCGGCAGAAGTCGTGGAATGTCCATGAGGGCTATGCCTCCTTGTCATGGGTGTGGCGGAGATGTCGGTGGACGAACCGTCGTGCGCGGTCGGGTGCCGGAGGCAGCGCCCCACGCACCGGAGGAAAGGCAGCTATCGATCCCTTCGCTGTGGGCCGCGGCGCACCACGGTCCGTCCGCCGGTGGCGTCGGTGTGCTCAGGGCTCGGGCGCGGTCAGGAAGAGAAGGCCCGCCGCCGTGCGTGTCGTGGGTGCAGTTCTTCGCGTCCGAGGCGGTCGGGGTCGGCAACAGCCGCACCGAGTCAGTCAGCGTCACGCACCCGGCCGGGATCGGGCGGCCCGGTTTCCGCACGGTCTGGATCGTCGGCGACCGCGAGTCCGCCGCCGTCGGTGTCGGTGTCGGCAGGAGCTGCGCCGGCTTGACGACCGAGTCGACCGCGTCGTTGAGGTTGACCTGATGCCCGCCCGCGCGGCGCCGTGCTGGACCGACGGGGCCTCGTGGTTCGCCGTCGCGGGCCTGCGGGGTCGGCATCATCCGCATCCCGTCCCGGGGCGGGGACGGCACACAGGAACACGCGTTCGCGGCGGTGGGCGGCGCCGATGTCGCTGGCTCGTACGCAACGCCAGACCGCGTCATACCCCGCTTCGGCCAGCCCCGCGAGTACTCGGTCGAGGCCGCCGTTTTTCCAGCGGAGGGCGGCGACGTTCTCCACGACGACAAGCTGGGGTCGTAGTACGCGAATGGCGTCCAGGATGGTGTGCCACAGTCCACTACGAGCGCCTTTCTCAATACCCGCGCGCCGACCGGCGGCGGAGATGTCCTGACAGGGGAAGCCCGCCGTGAGCACCTCGACCGGCGCGACGGAGGCGAAATCGACCGCGCGCAGATCGCCCAGGTTCGGCACACCGGGCAGGCGCGCGGAGAGGATCGCGGTCGCGTGCGGGTCGTTCTCGGAGTACCAGGCGATGCGCCCGCCGAGCACGGCCGCGACGCCGAGGTCGAGCCCTGCCACGCCGGTGCACAGCGACCCGATCACCGGGCCCTCGGTCGCGACGAACCGCAGCGGATCCGCGGTGTCGGTGTGGTGCTCAGGCATGCTGTGCCTCCCGCGTGACGGGTCGCCGGTCCGGGTCGTCGTCCGGCGGCGGGCAGCGGTGTCGGGTGGCGGCGCGCCGGGCGGTGGCGGGATGCCGGAACTGCTCGTCCCAGCCGCAGTCCCGGCAGTGCACCCGCGTGCTCACGCCGCCCACCGCCCACGACTCACAGCCCTGTCGCTCGTAACGGCGGGCCCCTCGCCCGACGAGGCCGAGCTCGACGTGCCGCTGGGCACGAGCGGTTTGGCCAGGACGATGACGTCCTCGTGCGCGATCAGATGCAAGGGCAGGCCCTGCTCGCGCTGTTTGCGGATGAAGTCGCGCTGGAAGAAGCTTCCTCGGGCGACCAGCTCGCGGTCGGCGACGCGGGCGAGCAGGGCGACGCAGCGTTCGACCGGGACCAGCCCGGCCGCGTGGCCGCAGGCGATGATCTGCGACGGGAGGTCGATCAGTTCGGAGTGCTCGCGCCACGGCCGGACGGTGATCGCGATGTGCCCGCCGGGACGCAGCACGGCCGCGCAGCCGGTGAGGATGCGGGTGAAGCCGGCCAGCAGCCGGTGGTGGCCGACGTTGGCGAGGTTTCCCCGGTCCAGGGCGGAGCCGTAGCGGTGGTGGTACTTGTGCACCTTCCCGTCCCGCGAACCCGTGCCGCTGGTGACGACCTGCCCGTGCGTGGACGGCCCATAGGGCGGGGAAGTGACGATCAGCGCGACCTGCCCCCGGTACTTCTCCGGCAGCAGGAACGGCAGTTGCCGCGCGTCGCCGTGCACGATCTCGGCGTCGTGGTCGTGACCGCGTTCCCGGGCGAGCTCGAGGTTCGCCTGGGCGACGCTGACCCAGTGCGGTTCGTATTCGACGCCGACCGCGCGGCGCCCTGCGTCGATCGCCTCCACGAGCGTGGTGCCGGATCCGGCCATCGGGTCGAAGACGAGGTCCCCGGGCCGGGTGTAGGCGCGGATGGCGTGCGCCGCGACGGCCGGGAGCATCTTCGCCGGGTGAGCGGTCGACTCGGGTACATAGCGGCCTTTGCGCTGGGAGGCCGGGGAGGTCTGCGCGGTCGCCCACACCGACAACGGCAGCGCGGCGGCCTCGGTCACGCCGGTCGCGATGGTCGGGCCGGATGGGTCGTGTCCGGTCGTGGTGCCGGTCTGTGCGGGGCTGGTGTCGCCGGTGGTGTCGAGGGCGTCGATGAGCGTGCGGGAGATCGGCACGGTCGGGTCGTCGCTGCCGGGGGTGGTCGATGTCGCGGGGTGCTGGTGGGACATGAGGGCGCTGCCTTTCGCAGGTACAGGGGTGGCCGGGGAAGGCCCGGTCGGGCGTAGCGGGCGCGGGGTCACTGGCCACCTCCGGCGCCGGGCGCGGCGGGCACCGGACCGGTCCCGGCGGGCGGTGCGCCGGGGTCGGCCGGTTGCGCGAACGCGAGGACATCGCCATGCGCGCGCAAGTGCGGTGCGGGCAGTCCGCGGACCGTCGCGCGATGACGAGCTCGGTCGTACTCGGCGGCCCGCAGGCGCCCCTTCTCCACGGGGGTCTGCAGCACGACGATGTGCTGCAGATAGAGCAGATCGGCGTGCTGGGCGGCGGCCACGATCGCGCCGGTCGGGTCCGTCAGCCGCCCCCGCGTCCAGTCACTGTGCGTGTACACCGCGAGGATGCCGCCCTGACGCAGACGGGTCGCCGCCAGGAGCGCGAGCCGGTCCAGCGACACCGACTCGGCGACGTGGCCAGGCAGGGACACGATCACGAGATCCGCCCGCGCGCCGCGCTCGGACACCGGCCCTCCCACGCTGCCGGAGGCACCGGTACGCGCCGGGGCCGACGGTGTTCCGGCCAGCGCCGCAGACGCGTCGCTCGCGTCGGTGACGAGGTCGGCCCAGAACGGACGCGCCGACGCGGCGGAGCCGCCGTCGCTGTGGAAGGGGACGGTGTCGGCGGTGCGGCCGAGCGCGCGCACCGCCTCCCGTGCCGCGGCCGGTGACGCCTCGCCGGTCGTCGCCGAACCACCCGCACCGGAGCGCGGGACTGCGGCCGGTGCGGGGCCGAGGTCGACCAGGACGACGTGCGCACCGGGGTCGGTGAACGCCGCCGTGATGGACTCCACGATCGGTACCGGCCACACCTCGTGCGTGTCGATCGGGTCCGGTCCGCACGCCCACACCGTCGCCGGAGTCGGCGCGGTCGACGACGGCGCCGAGCGCCGGCGCGACGAGGCCGGCGTGCCCTCGGGACGCGAGGCGCTGTCGATCTCACCGGCACCTGCCGTGGTGCTGTGAACGCGGGCTCCGGGATAGGGAGCAAGGTCGCCACCGCGCCCGGTGCGCGGCGGGCGGTCCAGATGTGTCCGGCGACCGGCGCCGTTGTCCGGCGACTGTGCGCGCTGGGTCATGAGAAGCCTCCTGAAGCGAGTGCCGCCGGTGCGAGGCCGGCGACGGGATGCCGTCACCGGCTAACTCCGGAAAAAAGGCCATTTGGAGACACCCGATCCCAAAAAAACTCAAAAAATCTTCCGCCCCCAGAACGACCAACACATCCACGCCCTGCTCAGAGCAATAAAGAGCGCCGCGCGGCGGCCCGCAATTCCCAGCTCCCGTTGCCACCCGGGGATCCGATTCGCGATGAAATATTTCTCGCAGCATTCTTCCGCGTACGCCGCAGGGCCTGGGCTCTCACGATCAGCCCTTGAGGCGCCACGATCGCTTACCGCGAGCTTCGAGGCGTGTCACCGCAGCTCAAGGCGACGATTTGAAACGCCTCAAGCGTTGCGCTCGTGCCCTCGCAGGCATGCTCGCCCGACCGCACGCAACGCACCCGTCGCCGCCCTTTGAGGCGCCCTCTGAGGCGCTTTTGAATCGGTTGCGAGGCGCTTTTGAGGCGCTTTCGAGGCGGCGCGCCTGGCTTCCTGACGACTGTACTGATCCAGCGCTTATCAGGAGTTGTAGCCATGGATTTCCCTCTATCGGAAACCGGTCCCGACCCAGACTTTTTCGCTCTTCGCCGCAACGATGAATACGCCCACGACGGCGGGGTGTTCGATGCCGCCATCGCGACCTTCGGGTGGCTGGTGACCGGCCCGCATCCCGTGTGCGTGGACGGTGCGGCGATTTCCGGGCTGCCGCCGCGCCCGGTACCGCTGGACGAGCTCGGCACGCTGCTGCTGCGCCAGGACTGCGCCCAGGCGACCCGGGACGCGGCGTGGGCCTATCTGGTCGCCCGGGCGCGCGCGGAGGGCTGCACCTGGACGATGGCGTGCGTCGGGCTGGCGATGCCGGTGCTGCTGCCGGTCGCCGCGCAGCTGACCAACCGGTTCCGCGGGGACAAGCACGACATCCATTCCGCCGTCCTGACCGGATTCCTCGCCGGGCTCGGCGAGGTCGCGCTGGACCGGCCGGCGATCCTCGTGCGGCTGCGGTGGGCGGCCTACCGCGCCGGTTACGCCGCGCTGCGCGAGGCCCTCGGCGCCCCGCGCCCAGTGGACGAGGAAGAAGGCGACGCGCCCCCCACGGCCGAGGACGCCGGCTTCCGTTCCGCACCGCCGCCCCGCGCGAGCGGACACCACGACCTCGTGCTCGTGGCCGCTGTCCGAGCGGGCGTCATCACCACCGACGAGGCCGCGCTGATCTCGGCCACACACTTCGGAGAACTGGCCTTGGCGGAGGCGGCGCAGGCACGCGGGGAGCGGTACAAGACGACCCAGAAGGCCCGCCATCGCGCCGAGCAGCGCCTGGCCCGCTTCCTCACCGAACCGGCCGACGGCACCTCCGGCGCCGCACCGACCCCCAACCGGCGCGACCGCCCCGGCACACCCCGCCACCCCGCCCTGCGCCTATCACACACCCACCGCTTGCGACTACGCAGCGTGACACGTCTGAGCCCGGATCTGGCGAGGAAATTCGTGCGCCCAGCGCTCTCACACGACCCGGAATCCGGAGTCACCGCACGCGTGACCCGATCGGCGACGCACCCGCGCCACCACCAGCCGCCCGGCCCCGACCGCCGCACGGCGCTCACTCAGGAGGCCACCTCATGCGACTGACACCATCGCACCGCCACCGCCCGCACCCGACTCCCGCGCGACGGGGACACCATCGCCGAGCCGCGCTGACCGGGTGCCTGGTCGCCGCCGCGATGCTGCTGACGTCCTCGGCCGCCCGGGCGGACACGGTCCACTACGTCGCGCTCGCGGCGACCGTCGATCAGGTCCTCAACAACATCCGCAACTGGATCATGGGGATCCTGGCCGGGGTCGCGGTCGTGTTCATCACCATCGGCGGCCTGCGCTACCTGATGGCCTCGGGTGACCCCGGAGAGATCGAGAAGGCCAAGGGCGCGTTCAAGGCCGCCGGCATCGGCTTCGGGCTCGCCGCGCTCGCCCCGCTCGTGGTCGAGATCCTCAAGGGCATCGTGGGCGGGGTGTGAGCGATGACCACACCACGCCGCACACCTGCACCTGCCTCCCGCCCGCGCGACGACAGGCTCTTGGTCGGTCCGCCGACAGGCCCCATTCGGTGCCGTCACCGACGTGGTGGCCGGGGACGCCGCCTGCCCTGGCGGCGGTGGGCCCGCGCACTCGCGGTGCTGGTGCCGCTGCTGGTGGCCGTCACGGGAATCGCGCTGACCGCCTCGGCCGCGCCTGGGTCCACGCCCGCTCCGCTGGCTGCGGCGGTGCCGCTGGCGCCCGCGCAACAGCCGGTCCTGCCGCTGCCGCCCAACCCCAGCTGCACACCAGGTTCGACCGAACCCGCGTGCCTGTTGCCGACGCCGTCGTCTCCGCGGCCTGCGCCGCCGACGGGCCCGCCGAGCACACCGCTGATCCCTGGCCCGTCGGCGCCGCCGGTGTCGTGTTTCCCCGGATCGGTGCTGCCCGAGTGCGGCAATCTCCCCACCCAGCCACCCACGAGCCAGCCGTGCGAGGGACCGAACTGCATCCCACAACCGGTCCCCCGTGATCCCGGCGACGACGAGAGCGAGTGCGGCTTCACCGACCCGGTCGCGTGCGTCACCGAGGCCATCGACACCTTCTTCCGTGATCTGGTGATCGGCGCGCTGAACCCGCTGCTGGAACTGCTGGGCACGACGGTACTGTCCACACCGGACCCCGCCCTGCTGCCCGGCATCGGCAAGGCGTGGAACGAATCGTGGCAGCTGATGCTCGCCTTCTACGGCAGCATCGTCGTCATCGCGGGCCTGATCCTGATGGCCTACGAGACTCTGCAGACCCGGTACACGATCAAGGAGATCGCGCCCCGGCTCGCGGCCGGGTTCCTCGCCGGGACGCTGTCACTGTTCCTGGCGACGCAGGGCATCGAGATCTCCAACGCCGTCAGCTCGGCGCTGATGACCGGCGCGATCAACCCGGACACCGCCGCCAAAGCGATGACCGACATGATCCTCGGCTCGCTCAACGGCGGCACGGGCTGGCTGCTGTTCATCGGACTCGCACTCACCGCGCTGCTCGTCGTGCTCCTGCTGACGTTCATCGTGCGGGTCATCGTGACGGTCCTACTGATCGCGGCCGCGCCGATCGTGCTGATGTGGCACGCATTGCCGCACACCGAGGGCGTCGCCGTGTTCTGGTGGAAAACCTACGGCCTGCTTCTGATCATCCCGATCGGACAGGCCGGTGCGCTGAGTGCGTCGCTGCGAGTGTTCTTCACCCCCGGCGGGTTCACCGTGTTCGGGCCGACGCTGAACGGGGTGACCAATCTTCTGTTCTGTGTCGCGCTGATGTGGGTGCTGGTCAAGATCCCGTTCTGGTGCCTGCAACCCTTGCGCGGCAGCGGCGGCCGGTCGATGCTCGGGTCGCTGGTGCGCGGCGCGATCGCCTACAAGACGATGGGCCTGCTCGGCGGCGCCACTTCTCTCTTCGGCGGCAAGGGCCGCAAGCACGGCCGGCAACCTCGTGATCGGGTTCCGGCAGATCCGCCGTCCACACGCTCGGGCCAGTACCTGCTGCCGTTGCGGGTGCGGCGGGTGGCAAAGCCGTTCCGCACACCGCGCCGGGGTTTCGACGAAAATCCCCGGTCCAGCGTGCCCGCCGACCGCACCCCGGGACCCGGCCAGACGTCGCTGTTCACCGTGCGCCGTACCGGCGACGCCGTGGCCGCCAGCCCGAATCCGCGAGCGATGCCGCTCAAGGATCTGCCCAACGCGCTCCCGTCCGACCAGCTCGGGTTGCCGATCACCGTGCGCCACAGCTCCTCCCGGCTGCCGCGCCGCACCCTGGCCGACGACCTCGCCGCCGGCCGCTCCGCGCCACCACCGGTAGCGCAGCCCGGGCTGTTGCTCCCGGACGGACAGGTCAACCGCCGGGCCCGGCCACCTGTGCAACTCCGCGGCGCCCTGATCGCGCCGAGCACCGGGATGCTGCCGATCCACCTGCCACCGCAAACCCCGCGCCAGCCGCGTCGCACACTCGCCGACGACCTGGCCGATCCCGCCCGCACCAACCGGGCACCGCAGACCGGGCCCGCGCTGATCTCCACGTCCGGAGAGATCACCAAGACCGCCCGCGCGCACCGCCGCCCCGTCCGCGACGCCTACACCGGCAACCGGCCACTCACCTCCGGCCAGTACCCGCTCCCCCTCGGAGTCCGGCGCCAGCCCAAGCCGACACCGCCCCCTGCCAGCAGCGCAAGCAATTCCCCGCCGCCGACCCGGCGCGCCGGTACGCAGCTGCGCCTGCCCCTGGACCTACCCGCCCGGCGGGCACCGAAGACGAAGTGAGGACCGACTCGCCATGACTTCTCCCGTGCGTGTGCCCGCCGACGTCGACCGCCCCGACCGGGTGCTCGGCCCCTTGACCGCCCGGCAGCTCGCGATTCTCGGCGTCGCCGGACTCGGGCTGTATGGCCTGTACTCGGTGACGCGGGCGTTCGTGCCGCTGCCCGTGTTCCTCCTCGTCGCCGTCCCGATCGGGATCACGGTCACCGTGCTGGCTCTCGGGCAGCGCGATGGCCTGCCCATGGACAAGCTCGCGCTCGCCGCGATCCGCCAGCGCCTGTCGCCGCGGCATCGAGTCGCCGCTCCCGACGGCGTCCGCGCGGCACCGGCCTGGCTGACTGCGCAGCGCGCCGACACCCGCACGGGAGGTCGCCGGGGACGGCGCCCGGTGACCGCGGCGGCTGCCGAGGCGGTGTCCCCGGCACCGCTGGAGCTGCCCGCTCATGGCGTGGCCGAGACCGGCGCGCACGCCGGGATCGTCGACCTCGGCGCCGACGGGCTCGCGGTCATCACCGTGTGCGGCACGGTCAACTTCTCGCTGCGGACACCCGGCGAGCAGGAGGCGCTCGTCGCGTCTTTCGCCCGCTACCTGCACTCCCTGACCGCGCCGGTACAGATCCTCATCCGCGCCGAACGGCTCGACCTCGCCCCGCAGATCGCCGAACTCCGGGCACACGCCGGCGGGCTTCCGCACCCCGCCCTGGAGGCCGCCGCCCGCGATCACGCGGACTACCTCACCGAGCTCACCGAGCACGCGGACCTGCTGCGCCGCCAAGTGCTGCTCGTGTTGCGCGAACCGGTGCGCACCGGCCCGGCCCCTGCCGCCGCGTCGAGCATGGTGCCGTGGCGACACCACCGCCGCGACGACAAACGGCCGAGGGATGACGGGGCGTGGCAGGCGGCCGAGCAACGCCTGCTGCGGCGTCTTGGCGAGGCCATCGAACTGCTCACCCCGGCCGGGATCGTCGCCACCCCGCTCGACGCCGCCGCCGCGACCGGCGTGCTCGCGGCGGCCTGCAATCCCGACACCTTCCTCCCACCATCCGCTGGCCTGGCCGGCGCGGACGAGGTCATCACCGCCACCACCACCTTCACCGACCTCTACGGCTCCGCTGTCGCCGACAACGACGCCGACGTCGCAACGGCCCCTCAGTCCCCCCGGCCAGCGGGTGCATCCGCCGCTGCAGCTACATCGCCCGCGCCCACCCGTCACGAGCCGCAACGACCCCGGCCGTCGCGTTCCAGCCGCTCGCAGGCGTCGGGCCCATGGCTGTCCGAGGACGAGGACTGGGACTACGACGACGAGATCGAAAGCAGGTAGAGATCCCATGGCACGCACCAGAAACCACGGCACAGCCGCACGGTCCGGGTCAGCGGGAGCGTTCACCCCGGACGCGCTGTCGGTGTCCGCCCGGCACCTCGAGGTCGGCAACGAGTTCGTCGCGAGCTTCGGGGTCACGGGCTATCCACAGGAGGTCTACCCCGGCTGGCTCGCGCCCCTGCTGACCTACCCCGCCCGGCTGGACGTGTCGGTCCATGTTCAACCGGTCGACCCGGCGACGGCGGCCAGCGGCCTGCGCAAGCAACGAGCCAAACTGGAATCCAGCAGGCGGCACAACGCACGGCATGACCGGCTCGACGACCCGGACCTCGACGCCGCCGCTGAGGACGCCGCCGACCTCTCGCGCAGCGTCGCCCGCGGCGACGGGAAACTCTTCAAATTCGGGCTCTATCTCACCGTGCACGCCCCGGACGAAACCTCGCTCGCCGAAGAGGTGTCGGCGCTGCGGTCGCTGTGCGCGTCGTTGCTGCTGGACGCGAAACCCGCGACGTATCGGGCGTTGCAGGGCTGGGTGAGCACTCTGCCACTCGGGCTGGACCCGCTCGGTCTGACGAGGACGTTCGATACCGCTGCGGTCAGCGCCGCGTTTCCGTTCACCTCGCCGGACCTGCCCCCGACCGACCCTGCCACCTCCGTCCCGTCCGGTGTGCTCTACGGCTACAACGTCGGCTCCTCGGGGCTGGTGCACTGGGATCGGTTCGCGTGCGACAACTACAACATGGTCGTGCTGGGCCGCTCCGGCGCGGGCAAGTCCTATCTCGTCAAACTCGAGACCCTGCGCAGCCTCTACCGCACCCTCGGCGACACCGAGAACGGGTGGGCAGGGGACGGGGTACAGGCGTTCGTCGTCGACCCCGAGGACGAGTACGCCCGGCTGGCCTCCCAGGTCGGCGGCACCTACGTCCACCTCGGCGCGGGCGGGGTCCGGCTGAACCCGTTCGACCTGCCCGTGCACGTCGGCGCGAACGGACGCCGCACCGCACCACAGGACGCCCTCAAGCGGCGCAGCTTGTTCCTGCACACCGTCTTGGCGGTGCTCTTCGGTACAGAGAACACCGCCGCCGAACGAGCCGTGCTCGACACCGCGATCACCGCCACCTACGCCAGCGCGGGCATCACCGGCGACGCCCGCACCTGGACCCGCCCGGCGCCGCTGCTGCGCGACCTGCGCGACACCCTCGCCGCCACCGGTGACCGCGGCGACACGGTGGCCGCCGACCTCGCCGCCCGGCTGCACCCGTTCGTCGACGGCTCGTTCGCCGACCTCTTCGACGGGCCCACCACCGCCACCCCGGACGGGCACCTCGTCGTGTTCTCCCTGCGGGACCTGCCCGACGAGCTGCGCGCGATCGGCACCCTGCTCGTGCTCGACGCGGTCTGGCGGCGGGTCTCCAACCCCGCGCACCGGCGGCCACGGCTGGTCGTGGTCGACGAGGCGTGGCTGCTCATGCAACAGCCTGAAGGCGCACGCTTCCTGTTCCGCATGGCCAAGGCCGCCCGTAAGCACTGGTGCGGGCTCACCGTGGCCACCCAGGACACCGCCGACGTGCTCAGCAGCGACCTGGGCAAAGCCATCGTGTCCAACGCGGCCACCCAAGTGCTGTTACGCCAGGCACCCCAGGCCATCGACGAGATCGCCGACGCCTTCGACCTCTCCGCCGGAGAGCGGCAGTTCCTGCTGTCGGCCGACCGCGGCCAGGGCCTGTTGTCCTCGGGCACGCAGCGGGTGGCGTTCCAATCGCTGGCCTCACCCACGGAAAACTTCCTCGTCACCACCGACCCCGCCGAACTCGCCACGTTCGCCGACCAAGACCCCGATGCCACCGACAACGGCCTCGCCGACGCCTACATCGACCTCGGCCCCGCCGAGGCGGCCGTCGACGCCGGCGACGCGGGACCGGTCGACATCATTCCCGAGTAGTTCCGGCCTCGTGCCGCACTCGACTTTTGCCTCTTCTCACACGAGTTTCCGGAAGGAAGTTCCGTCATGCCCGTGCACACCTCTGCACTCCAGGTGCCCCAGACCTGGGTGAGTGACTATCTGCGGGACCCGGGCAGTGCCACCGGTCGCCTGCTCGCCGCCGCGGGCGACTGGGCGCTGACCTGGGGACCGGTCATCGTCCCGGGCCTGGCTTTGGCCCTGGTGAGCGCGGTCGTGGCGCGGCGCTGGTGGCGCACCCGCCACCACACCGCGCTGCTGGCCGATGCTCGGCGGATCACCGTGCTCGCCCCGCCGACCGTCGATCCCGCCGGAGGGGCCGCGGTCTGGTCCAACCTCGTCGGCCTGCTCCGCCCCGCCTGGCGGCGGCTCTGGACGGGGCAACCTCATCTGGCGATGGAGTACGTGTTCGGCGAGCACGGTGTCACCGTCCAATTCTGGGTCCCCGGCGTCATCCCCCCTTCACTGGTGGAACGGGCGATCGAGGCCGCCTGGCCCGGCTCCCACACCCGCACCCAGCCCGCCACCTCACCGTTCCCCATCGTGGAGACTGGGCGCCGGCGGATCACCGTCGGCGGCCAGCTGCGCCTCGCCCGCACCGAGGCCCTCCCGATCCGCACGGCGTTCGACGCCGACCCGATCCGAGGGCTGCTCGGCGCACCGGTCGGGCTAGGACGGGACGAGCGGGCCTGCGTGCAAATCCTGGCCCGCCCGGTCACCGGCCGCCGCGTCTCCCAGGCCCGCCGAGCCGCCCGCCGGGTCCACCACGGATCCTCGGGGCGCCTCGGGGGCCGGATCCTCGACGCGATCACCCCCGGCGTAAACGCCACCCGCACTCGCCGGACCTCGGACTCGCGCAGAATCAGCCAGGATCCACAGCTGTCGCTGGAATATTCGACGCAGAACAAAGCGATCGTCGGGAAACAGCGAGGATCCCAGTACGAGACGGTGATCCGGTACGCCGTGGCCACCGACCTCCCCACCGACGCGGCAGACGACCTGGTCCGCCAAGCCCGCGACACCGCACGCGGGCGGGCGCACGCGCTCGCGGCCGCGTTCGCCGCCTACACCGACCACAACCACTACACCCGGACCCGCCTGCGCCACCCTGCCCGCGCGCTCGCCGACCGGCGCCTCGGCCGCGGCGACCTGCTCTCCGTGCCGGAACTCGCGGCGCTGGCGCACCTGCCGACCGACGCCGAGATCCCCGGCGTGGAACGCGCGGGAGCCAAAGCCGTCGCCCCACCACCGGGCATCCCCGCCCCGGGCCCGGGTGTGATGCCGCTGGGGCAGTCCGACACCGGCCATGCCCGCCCGGTCGGGCTGCGGCTCGCCGACGCCCGCTACCACCTGCACCTCATCGGCCCGACCGGCTCCGGGAAATCCACCCTGCTCGGGCAGATCATCCTCGACGACGTCGACGCACACCGTGGTGTCGTGCTGATCGACCCGAAAGGCGACCTGGTCACCGACATCCTCAACCGGCTCCCCCGCAGTGCCGCCGACCGGGTGGTGCTGTTCGACGCCGACTCCCGCCACCGCCCACCCATCCTCAACCCCCTGGAGGGTGGGGAAACCGACCGCGAGGTCGACAACCTCGTCTCCGTCTTCCGCCGCGTGTACTCGGCGTTCTGGGGGCCGCGCACCGACGACCTCATGCGCGCCGCCTGCCTCACCCTGCGCGCCCAGGAAGCCGCACCCACCCTGGCCGACCTGCCGAAACTGCTCACCAGCGAAGCGTTCCGGTCCCGCATCACCAGCGGGCTGACCGACCCGGTGCTGCGCGGATTCTGGGAGTGGTACGACGAACTCACCGACTCCAGCCGCTCGCAGGTGATCTCGCCGCTGATGAACAAACTGCGCGCGTTCTTGCTGCGGCCCTTCGTGAAAGAAGCCATCGCCGGAGGACGGTCCACAGTGGACATGGCGCAGGTGCTCGACGAAGGCGGGATCTGCCTCGTACGCATCCCCAAAGGCTCCCTCGGGGAAGAGACCACGCGGCTGGTCGGATCGCTAGTGGTGGCGCGCACCTGGCAGGCCACCACCGCCCGTGCCCGCGTCCCGCAGCGCCTGCGCCCCGACGCGCACACCATCATCGACGAATGCCACAACTTCCTGAATCTCCCCTACCCCATGGAAGACATGCTCGCCGAATCCCGCGCGTTCCGGAACGGATTCATCCTCGCCCACCAGCACCTCGGCCAGCTATCCCGAGAACTCAAGGAAGGCCTCTCCACCAACGCCCGCAACAAAATCATCTACTCCTCCTCCCCCGAAGACGCCCGCGAACTCGCCCGCCACACCACACCCCGCCTCTCCGAACACGACCTGTCCCACCTCGGCGTCTACCACGCCGCCGCACGCCTGGTCGTGCACGGCGAGGAAACCGAGCCCTTCACCATGACCACCGCGCCCCTACCCGACCCCATCCCCGGGCGGGCCCGCGAAATCCGGGCCGCGCTCCGCGCCCAGCGCCGCACACACACGACCACGACCGGTGACAGCGGCACAACACCCCCAGCGGACACCAACGCAACACAGCCCGGACACGGGCTTCCGCCGCCCCGCCCACCCAGGACCGACCCACGCCGCACCCGACCCTAGACACCCACACCGCGAACTTCCCTCGCACGACAAGGAAACAGCCACTCGCACCCAGTCCTCGGCCGGCCTGCAGCGGTCCTGTCCACAGCACTTGTCCACAGCCTGTTCACAACCACGGGAGTGCCCGTTGATCACGACCACCACCCGCCAGCACACCTTGCGAGATCACCTGCCCGGACGTCACACCGCCCGCGCCGCCAGTTCCGTTGAGCACCAAGCCATGCTCGCCTCCCGCCTCACCGCCCGCGACAAATGGCTACTCGCTCTGCTGCACGAACACCGGGTCCTGACGAGCTTCCAGATCCAGGACACCGCCTTCCCGTCCGGCCGCTCGGCACGCCAGCGGATACGGGATCTCTACCTCTGGCGCGCGGTATCGCGGTTCCAGCCCTTCCAGCAACTCGGCTCCGCACCCATGCACTACGTCCTCGGCCCGGCCGGCGCCGCCGTGCTCGCCGCCGAACACGGACTCGAGGTTAAAGAACTCGGCTACCGGCACGACCGCGCCATGGCCATCGCCCACAACCAGCGCCTCGCCCACACCGTCGGCGTCAACGACTTCTTCACCTCCCTGATCGCCCGCCCCCGCCACAGCCGGGCAGATGAGGCGCTCGTGGCGTGGTGGTCGGAAGCCCGCTGCGCCCGCCACTTCGGCGACCTCGTCATCCCGGACGGCTACGGCCGCTGGCGCACCCGCCACCCCGGCTCCACACGCGAGGTGGAGTGGTTTCTCGAATTCGACACCGGCACCGAGTCCCTGACCAAGGTCGGACGCAAGCTGGCCGGATACGCGCGGCTGGCCGAGTCGACCGGGATCGCGACACCGGTGCTGGTGTGGCTCCCGACCACCCGGCGTGAAGCCGGAGCCCGCACCGCCTTAGCCCGGGTGCACGCCGGACTCGACGACCCTCACACGGTGCCCGTGGCCACCGCCGCGGCCGACCTGCTCGACCCCGCCGCACCGCATCCCAGCCCCGCCGAGGCGGTCTGGCTGCCACTGACCTCCGCGCGCGTCAGCCGCACCGGCCCGCGCTACAGCCTCGCCGACCTCGCCGACGCCTGGCCCGGCCTGGCGCCACCGGCCGGCCCCGGCACCGAAGACAGCGAGAGCGGCGACGCCGCGGCAGCGGCCTCGCCGTACCGGCTGCCACCACCGAGTCCGTTCCCGCCGCGGGCGACGCCGAACCGGATCGCGCGCGGCGAGCACTGACCCGGGAGCGCCAACTCGCCCGAAACAAGTCTTGTCGCTGTGAAAGGAGCGTGATCCAGCCATGGGAAGCAAACTCGGCGCCGCCGTCGCCGCAGTGGTCCTCGCCATCCCGTTGCTCATCGGCACCGGAATAGCCGGCATCGTCAGCACGTTGACCGGCGGCAACGGCACGAGTTCGCTGATCTGCACGCCCGACGGGACACCGACCGGCACCGTTGCGGGCCTGACCGCCGAGCAGATGGGCAACGCCGCCACCATCGTCGCGGTCGGCACACAGATGCGCGTGCCCGAACCGGGCTGGGTGGTCGCGATCGCCGCCGCGATGCAGGAATCCAAGCTCCGCAACCTGCGCTACGGCGACCGCGACTCCCTCGGACTTTTCCAGCAACGCCCCTCGATGGGCTGGGGCAGCCCGCAACAGATCACCACCCCGACTTACGCCGCGACCAAGTTCTTCGAACGCCTCACCGCCACACCGGACTGGCAGTCCATGACCGTCAACGACGCCGCACAAACCGTGCAGGGCTCAGGATTTCCCAACACCTACGCCCAACACGAGGACACGGCGCGCGCGATCGTCGTCGCGGTC
Source organism: Amycolatopsis thailandensis (assembly GCF_042723255.1). NCBI lineage: Bacteria > Bacillati > Actinomycetota > Actinomycetes > Pseudonocardiales > Pseudonocardiaceae > Amycolatopsis > Amycolatopsis thailandensis. The sequence goes on along the minus strand of NZ_JBHXJK010000007.1, from coordinate 88,060 downwards.
TCCGGGGTCCGCTGTCAGCCCTCGTCCGCGATGGCCGGAACTGGTGACTGCGACAACATCCAGGCGCCGAACGCCGCCGCGATGACCGCGATCAACTACGCGTGCGGGCAACGCGGGCTGCCGTACGTGTGGGGCGGCAACGGTCCGTTGAACGGCGACAGCGGATTCGACTGCTCAGGCCTGACCAAAGCCGCCTACAACGCGGCCGGAATCTCCCTTCCCCGAACCGCGCACACCCAATACCACGCCGGACCACGAGTACCCGACAGGGCTCTGCTGCCAGGCGACCTCGTCTTCTACGGCCAACCTTCGAAAATCCGGCACGTAGGGATCTATATCGGGCAGGGAAAGATGGTGAACGCCCCAACCTTCGGCCAGCCTGTTCAAATCGACGAATATCGCCGTCCCCACGACGACTACGCCGGTGCCACACGACCCGCACCATGAAGGAAAATTCATTGTACTTTCCGGAGGAACATGACATGTTCCACACCTAAATGATATGTGTCTTATCTCTTGATCAGATGTCGTGGAAAGTTTCCCAGGCTACTTCGCTACAGTGCGCGTTCTTACACGCCGTGCAGTCGAAGGGCCGTGCCCGTTGTCTGTGTCGCAGTTGAAGTTCCCGGAGGTCAGGGAGCGACAGTGGGGTCGGTCCAGTCCAGTGACGGCAAATCTTCTCCGTGGCGTAGTTCCGTTCGCATCACGGGCGGCGTCACTACTCGGGTTTCCCTCCGCGTCTGGATGCTGTTGCTGCAGGTAGCCCAGTCGTTCCGTGGGCTGGCCACGTAACGGGTGTTTCTGACCCAACACGGCGGGCTGAGGAAGAGCACTGTGAGTGGCGCATGGATACCGTGAGTCCACATAGGAGGAGAGTCGGTTCGACTTCCCTGGGTGTGGTCGGCGAGCACGTTCGGGTCGCGTTCACCGGCGATCAACGCGTCAATGATCGACCGGCCCGAGACCGACAGGATGTGGCAGCGGCGGTGGGCAGCTTGATCCCGGCATCAGGAATTTCCGGTCGTTCTCCGGAACTGCTGGGAGTTGTTGCGGTGAAGGCCTTGTCGACCCCGGGGACGAGTAGCACGATCGGGCTACCCCCACCAGAAAGGCAAGACGAACATTCGTATTCGATTTAGAACTCAGGAACCTCCTATGTGGAACTCAGGCACCTGAGTGATCCCTTCCCTGCAACCCGAAGGAGTCCCATGTCTCCCCGAAAGTTCTTGCGCGCCCTCGCAGTAAGTGTTCCGCTCCTGTTCGGCCTGGTCGCAGTGCCGACGGCGACCGCGGCGGTGCCGACGGCGACCGCACCAGCGCCTGCCGCCGCCGCGGCCAGGACCGTGTACTACAGCGCGTCGGCCTATGGCGGCGAAGCGGACCAGGCAGCCGCGATCTGGAATCGCAGCGTGCCCAACCTGCGGCTGGTCCGCAGCGGCAACGGGTCGATCAGGATCTCGGGCACGTCCGGCGGCGGCTCGCGCGCGTACATGTGCGGCCTCGGGTGCGCCACGATCTACATCGACCGCCAGGACATCGCCCGCGGCAACTCCTCGTTGCGGATCGTGTCCCACGAGATGGGCCACGGACTCGGCCTCCGCGACAACTACAACGGCGTCTGCTCGCAGCTGATGTCCGGCGGCAGCGCGGGTACGGGCTGCCGCAACCCCTACCCTGACTCGCGGGAGGCTGGGCTGGTGAACCAGTGGTTCGGTGGATACGCCGGATCGATGGCCGCCACCCCGCAGAACTCCTCCGGAGTGTCCTCGGTCTACTCGCGGTAGGCGAGCTGACTGAAGTCCCGGCGGGATGACGCAACTCCCGCCGGGACTTCTCCACACCGATCACCGAATAGTGGGCCCCTGCGACCCGGATTACGGTTCAAGGTGACGGCAACACAGCGCGCATATCTTCTCCGGTCAGGTGTCGGTGCTGGACGGGGCGGTGACGTTCGTGCCCAGATGTTCAGGCACGGACTGCAGTTCGGCTGAACGGTGGTGGCGCGGGGAGTCCTGATCGTTTGGGAGTCCCCGACGGTCTCGGCGGCCTCGCCGACCTGGATTGCCGCTGCTGCTGATCACTGTTGAACACATGACGGCCCGGAACGGGTGCGGGGATCGCTGTGGCGGACCGGGTCCGTTGGTGTCGGCGCGCACGCCCGTCGCCAGGAACGACGGGCATCGCGGCCGGACTTATCGAACCTCGACGGCGATCTCGGGCAGCGCGGAGGCCAGGTCGGCGCGCAGGCGGATCACTGCGGCATCGGCTCGGCCGGGGTCGGTGCCGCGCCCGCACACCCGCTCCACTTCGGCCAGCGCTTCACGCGCGTGCAACTCGAACACGGGTGACCCGGCTACCTCGGTGATGCCCAGCGCCTCGTCGACCAGCGACCGCGACCGGGCGTGGGCACCCCGGTGCGCGTCCACCACGGCCGCGACGCGCAGCGCGTCCACCAGTCCGGGTACGTGCACCGCAGCCCGGGACCGCAGAACGGCGGAGGACGCGACGGCGCTGGCGCGGTTCAGGTCACCCGCGGCCAGGTGGGCTGCGGCGACGGTCGGCAGCATCTCGGTGACATACCACTCCGGGACGGGGTCGCGGTCGAGCAGCGGTCCCAGATACCGCAGAGCGTTCTGCGGGCGGCCCGCCCGGACCTCCAGCACCGCACGTGCGGTGGTCGCGCGCCGGACGATGTCGAGTTCCTGGGGGAGGGCGACGACGAGGCGCAGGTCAGCCCGCGCCTCGTCGAAGCGATGGGCGAGGATCAGCATCTCGACGCGGTTGAGCCGGGCCCATGCCTCCGCCCACCGCGACGTCGCCGAGCCCACCTCGATGGCCCGCGCGTACTGGTCCAGCGCGGGGCCCCAGTCCCCGAAGCAGTACGCACAGACCGCCAGGTTGCCCTCGGTGCGGGCGACGAGGGCGCGGTCACCAGCACGACGGGCCTCGTCGAGCACCTGCCGGAAGTACCGGTCCGCCTGCCGCAAGCGTCCCGCGTAGAAGTGTGAGATGGCCAGCCCGGTGCGAGCGTGCCCGGCCAGCGAGTCGTCGGCCTGGCGCACGGCGAGCGACTCGGCGGCGTGCAGGTCGGCGATCGCCGCGGAGCCTCGCCCGATCATGCGCCCCGCCAGCCCCCGCCACAGATAGGCAGATGCCAGCACGGAGAGGTCGTCGGAGGCCGCGGCCGGGCCGACCGCGAGATCAGCCTCGCGCGCCGACTCCGCGAACCGGCCCAAGCCGTACAGGTCGGACGCGGTGGACGTGCGCACCTGAGCCAGGCTCTTGGCGTCGCGCCGCTCGTGCACCACCGCCGGGACCAGCCCCCGGTCCACCTCACACCGGCGTCCGGTGGCCAGCCCGTCCCGCAGCACGCGGGCGACCACCTCGTCGACGAGGCGTGCCCCGTCGCCGTCGTCACGGACGAGCCCGGCGGCGATCGCCGGAGCGAGGTCGTCGTCACCGGGGAGGGTGACGGGGTCCACGGAGGTCCCGGCGGCGAGCACGTCGAGCGCGGCGACCGTCTGTGCGGGCAGGGCCATGATCCGGTCCCGCACGACGTGGACGAGCTCCCACGGCAGCTCGTCGGACCATGCGTCGGACATGCTCGCCAGCGCTCGGCCCAGGTGCTCCAGGTACAGCGGGACACCCCCGGCGACGCGCAGCGCGCGGATCCGGCCGGGCGCGAGCACCTCAGCGCCACCGGTCGCGCGGTCCAGCACAGCCTCGGCGGCCGAGGGAGTGAGCGGACCGACGCCGACGTGGGTGACCGCGTCCGCGCCCACCAGTTCGGACACGAAGCCGGACAACGGGTGACCGACCCCGACCTCGGTCCCCCGGTACGCGGCGAGCACCCGCACTCTCCGGCTCTCCCGGACGACGGACGCGAGCGTGGCCAGCCCCTCATCGGTGATCCACTGCAGGTCATCGAGGACCAGCAGCACGTGGCCGCGGCGAGCTAGCCGGTCCACCCTGACGGCCGCAGTGTCGGCGTCGGACCCCCCCTGGTCGGCAGCGGCCAGCGTGGGGAACAGCGGAGCGCCGGCGTGTCCGCCGAAGCGGTGGCATGCCCCGGAGAGGACCGGCACGTCGGACATCCGGGCCAGCCGGGTTGCCTCCTGGAGCAGCTGGGTCTTCCCGATCCCCGGTGGGCCGGTAAGCAGGAGCACTTGGCGGACCGTCTTCCCTGCCAAGTGCGCAAGGATCGACCGGAGTTCCGCGTCGCGCCCGAGCGGCATGCCTCGATCGGGATCCGGGCCTTCGTGCAAGCCTGGGCGCCGGACGCGGCCTGCAGCGCCGATCATCCGATCCCGGTCCTGGGTGGACAGTTCGAGTGCCTCGACGAGGCTGCGCAGGGTGAACGCGCGGGGTGGCCGCCCGCCGCGCTCCAGCGCGCGGATGCCTCTGGCGCTGAGGCCCGCCCGGTCGGCCAGTTCCTCCTGCGTCAGCCCGGCCTGGCGCCGGAGGCGATTGAGTATCCACCCGAACTCCTCCGGCGCGGTGTCCTCCGAACCAGTCACGACGGTTACCTCCTCACCAAATGCCGGGGTGTCATCGTGCGCGCCAGGAGCCGCGATGTCGAGCTAGTGCCGCCCGGAGTTCCGGAAGTTCCGGTTCCGGACCAAGGCGGGCCACAGCTCCCCTCACCGGCTTCCCGCCGAAGCGGCAGGAACGGTGCTGCCACGATCGAAACGAAACTCCATCCTGCTGAGATCAGCGCGGCGATCGGCCAGGTTGTGAGTAACGACCTCAGCGACCCCGGGTACCGGCTCACGATCCAAGCGTCAACCAAGCCACCCTCGTCCGGCAGCTGCAACGCCTCGAAACCAACATCGGCGCAGCGCTCTACCACCGCGCCACCACCCGCACAACCCATGCGTCCCACCCGACGCGGCACAGCACTACTACACGCACTCGAACGCCCCGACGCCCAACGGCACCTCGCCACCGTAATCACCCACGGCACCAAAGCCAGCGATCAACAACAACGGAAGCCGCAGGAAGGGCAACCAAATGATCACCTCAATCAGGAAAGGACAAAAGGTACAGCGGCATGGAAGGCGCTGCCCACGTCGCGAGTACGCGAACGTAGGCAACACCAATCTCTAGCAACGGCTAGCCGCAAGGAAGCGCCTGTCGTCCAGGCACGCACCGGACGACAGGCGCCGCCGAGATTTCTCCAGATTGCAGACTAGTTGTTGGTGACGATGTACAGCTCGTCGCCGGTCGCGCATTCCAGAACGCCTCGCCCTATCCCGGGGTTGCCGAGGCAAAACCTATACAACGCTTGACATACCGACATGCATGGAGCGTCCCTGGACATGTCATAGCGCGAATTAAGCGCAGGCGCTACCAAAGGGGATGTCTCATCCATGGGGTTAAACCACGCTGCCGTTCATAGCCACAGCAAAGCATTTCCGGGGTTGCCGGACAAAGAAGTGTGGGTCGCGATGCCCTATAAACCGGCATTCCCCGGCATCATCCCCGCCGACGAGTCGCCACCTGGCGTCATTGGCGATCGTGCCCGCTTCCCCACCCTGCACAACCTGACGTGCGACGCCGAAATCGGCTTGCGATGCCGCCCTGCCGTCGCGCGCTGGATCGGGATTTATCTGGAGTCGTACTACGGCCCCGCCCAGTACCGCTTCACCTGGTCCGGGGACGTCCTGGAAATCCACGACGCCCTGGGAGGCGGGGACGACGAATCCCCTTCGCGCGTGATCCGTCCCGGGAACGACGGCCGTTACGAGATCCGCGATCTCTGGTACCCCCTGGCACCGACGGCGATCGGCGAACTGCACCAACGGCATCCCGACGCCCTGGCCTCGCTGGCACTCGACGCCGCCCCTGCTCCGGTTCCGCACATGCTGGTGTACCTGACCGATCATCCCGGCGCCCCGTCGAGCCTGCGGCGGAACATCGAGACCGCGCTGGCGGCATCAGCCACCGAACCGGGGCGGTGACCTCCGATGGCTTCGGTGGTCACCGCGTACGACGTTCCCGAGATCCGGGCCCGGATGACCGAATGGGCCCGGGACCCCGGAACGGACGGTGCGGGCAACTGGTTCCGGTTCTTCGTCGGCCCCCGGCCCGAGGACTCGGCGGGAGAGCCCGCGTTCCCGCCGCTGGACGACGTCGGCGCCACGATCACGGACACGCTCCGCGCCCAGATTCCCGCCGCCGAGCTGTTCTACGTCTCCGCCAACCTGACCGACCTCGCGAGCCACGCCGCAAGCACCCTGGCCGACTATCGCCTCCATCCCGAAGACCTGCCCGCACCGGTGGGCTTCCTGGTCTATGAGCACCCGCCCGTCGCCCAGACCGCGAGCGCCCGGCACGACGCCGTCTCTGTTGTCTCGTGGGGCCCGGGCCGTGGCGGCTTGTGGGTCCAAGCCTGGGGCACTGTGCCCGACCCGGAGCCACCAGCGGTCGAGGTGGGACGCGGACTCGCCCGCCTGCCCCGCGACTACGCCCTGTCGCAGATGCGGAAAGCCGCCGCGATGAACCTGCCGCTACCCGCATCGGACAACAAGCCCGCCAGCCACGACGACGCCGTCGACCAGGGCGCCAAACACATCCTGGCCACGTTCCTGCGTAACGCCGAACGCGCACCGATTCCGCCGTCGTTCGCCCCACCGCACGGCTACGAGTGGTGCGGCCTGACCCCCATGCTGTTCACCGACATGAAGGGCTGGCCCAGCTCGCTGACCGAAGGAACCTCCGCCGTCGACATCGACGCGCAGATCGCCCTCCAGCGCACCATCCTCACCACCTGGCTACTGCTGGGCCAGACCCTCGTGCGATCCGAACACACCCGCGCGCCCCGCGCCGCCCGCCGCCGCATCGAACGCTACGACCCCGCCCTCGGCACAGCCGTGCGCCTCGTCGACCTCCGGCGCGCCCGCACCACGCCCGCCGACCGAGCCAAGGGCGATGTCGGCGCAGGCACCCGCGAATACCACCACAGCTGGGTCGTGCGCGGCCACTGGCGCAACCAGTACTACCCGAGCCGACAAGATCACCGCCCCGTCTGGATCGCCGACCACTTCGCCGGACCAGAAGACAAACCCCTCATCGGCGGCGAACGCGTCAACGTCCTGCGCCGCTAACCCCGGAGAGACACCGCCCGCTACCCACACACCCACGTGGCGCGAGCTGGGCCATGACTGTCCACAACAGACGACCTGCACCCGTAGGTGACCGGAAAACAAGGAAGGGAAACAGAACATGACCACCACAGAAGGCACCAGCGCCCCGGTGACCGAACCAGCACCCGCCCCCGTGGCGATCATCGGCGACCTCTACGGCGACACCGCCGAGCTGCCGCTTCGGGACATCGCCGCCCGCATCCGCGAAGACCTCGTCGCCGTCCAGGACGACGACATGATCCACGCCGACGCGGAATTCGCGATCACGGTCGACGAATCCGGCCCGCAGAACCAGATCCACATCACGATCTCGGGCCTGCCCCACAGCGATCACGGCACCGCCGACGCACCGACCATGGACATCACCCAGGACGTGTTCCGGGTGGCGTTCGCACTGGCTGGCCACTACAACCGGTTCACCAGCAGCCCCTATCAGCTGCGGTACCTCGTAGTCATCCACGCCGTCCACGACAGCGGCACCGTGTATGCCGAAGGCGTCGGCGCCATCGGGCTCTGGGGAACACTGCCCCAGCCCGAACCCGCGGAAGCACCCTCCGGCAACAGGTAAGAGGTGCCCGAGGCGACAACAAGCCCACTACGGGGCGCGGCAGTCATGAGGCCGTGCCCCGTATTGGGCTTACGGCGACGGGTCAATGACGGACTTGACTTCGCGCATTGACGGAAGCATCAATGGTGGCAACTCCGAGCCCTATCCTGCGCACCGCGAGCCTCTGGGCGAAGGCGTCACGCGGGCAGAGCGTCGCCTCAACTGAGAGGGGAAAGACAATGCCGGGTATGAGCGCCTGTCGCCGTCACCGTGGCGTTCACAAGGTGGACAACGACCATTTCGATGACGGTCACTACCGGGCCTACGGGTTCAAGCGCGGATACGGCCGCGCCCATAACGGCAAGAGCGGAGGGCGTATCAGGCGTCGTCTTGTCCGCCGCCGGGAAAACCTCGCGTGGCGTCGCGACCACAACTAGTGACAGCCTTCTTTGGCTGGTTGCCGTTGCCATGTGACACGTCACCGGTTAGCCAACAAGCAAGCGCTGTCCACAGGAGACACGTGTCTTGTTTGACGGATCGCTTGACAATAGCGCGGTAACGAAGCGTCCATAGACGTGTAGCCCGAACAACCGGATGCGCACCGGCGGGCCAAACGCCCCGGCCGGGGCATGACCATTCCCATTCCACACCTAACGCATGGAGTCCGTCATGTCCCGCAAGAACCACACCACCCCGACACCCGACGCCACCGACAGCAACCGCCACCTGCATGCCGTGTCCGATGCGCCCGGCACGCAGAACGCGCCCACCACGGAAGACAAAGTGCGGGCGGCGCTGACCGCCAATCCCGCCTCCACGACCGCCGCACTGGCGATGGCCGCCGGGGTCGGCCGTTCGACCGCCGCGAAAATCCTGGCCCGCTGGGGACGCGACGGCACCGCGATCCGGACAGCCGGAGACGGCCCGCGCAATCCCGACACCTGGGTGCTCGCCCCGTCGACCCGCGATGCCGCACCCGGCACCGAGGACACGCGATCGGACACCACAGCGAGCGACGCCACCGACGGCACCGAGGCGGCAGAGGAGACCACCGCCGACACCGACGGCGCGACCATCGCGGACACCACGGCAGCGCAGGACACCACCACCGGGTCCGACGCCGCCGACGACGACACGGAGTCCCCCGCCCCGGACACCACCAACGACACGGGCGGCTCGGCAGCCGACGTCGAGAACGACACCAGCCCGGTACCCGACACCGCGCCGGAGGATCCGGCCGACAGCACGACCGGGACCGAGCCGTCTTCGGCGGAACCGCCTGCGGTCGCCGACCCCACGGACACCGCCCACCCGGACAAGGACCGACTGCCCAAGGGCGGACTGCGAGCCATGGTGGAGGAGTACCTGACCGAACACCCGGGCGAGGACTTCGGGCCCGCCAAAATCGGCAAGGACCTCAGCCGTTCGGGCGGCGCGGTCAACAACGCCCTGGAGAAGCTCGTCGCCGACGGGTACGCGCGCAAAACCTGCGAGGCGCCGAAGCGGTTCGCCATCAACCCGGACAAGACCGATGTCCCGAACACGAATAACGACGCCGAACCCGCGCTGAAAGCCTGACGGCTCGCCCGCCTGGATCCGCGCGCAGGACCGCCGCCCCGCCCCAGGGGCAACCGGTCCTGCGCGCGGATCTTTCCTGCCTCCGGCGCGTAAGTCGAGGCCTCGATAGAACTGTGGATAACCTGCGACGCCGGGTGTTAACCGGTGGGGCTTTCCCAAGCGGATGGAACCTTCGCCGCGCCCCATTCGGCACGGGCGGTGACACCTATTCCCGCCGCCGTAGGCCGCGTCGTGCCCTGCCCCGAACGCAGGGCGATTGTTCCTTTCGTTGCTTACAACGTCTCGTCGCTATACAACGTCGATGAGCCGTATCCATGGGACGGGTGGCAGCGGCGGACCTGTCGGCTACGTATCGATCAGGTCGTGCAGCAGGGCGCGGGTGTCGGCATCGGTGGAGTAGAGCACGGTGCCCGCCCTGGCGCGGGTGAGCAGCACGCGGTAGGTGCGGCGCACCCACAGGTCGACGTCGGCCGCTGGCGCGCCGTCGAGGGTGTCGTCGCGGGTGGCGGCGGGATCGGTGACCCACCGGTTGTCGCGCCACAGGAGGTCGGGGCCGAGGATGACGCCGCCGTAGTCGTACTCGAAGCCTTGCGCGCTGTAGACGTTGCCGACCTGGCCGGCGCCCGCGGGGTCGATCGCCCATAACGGCGAGGGCGGGAGCCCGTTGACCGCGCGCTGGCCCTGCACACTCCACGGGCGGCGCCAGTCGCCGATCACGATGTCGTCGACCAGCGGATTTCCTGGCCTCGCCTCGCTCCACGGCCAGCACAACCCGGCCGTCATCCGGGTGCTCGCGCCGAGGTCGGTCCTCGCGCGCAGCAGCTGCTGCTCCATCTCGCCGGGACTGTCGGCGACCTGTAGCTCGAACCGGGGCACGGGTTCTTCATCCGCGTTCCATGAGGTCGGCAGGCAGGGTGTGTCGTCGAGGCCGAGGAACCGGCGGACCCAGCTGTCGTAGCGGACACTGCGGTGGCGGTGCTGGCTCGTCAGTTCGATGGTGTGCACGGCCGCGCCGCAAGCGCTGGCGGCGGTCGCGAGGTATTGGCGGGTACCGAGCTGGCCGGGGCGGATCGCCTGGTCCTCGTCCAGGAGGAACACCACCACACGGGCAGCCTCGAGCAACTGTGCGGCCTGAGTACGGTCGCTGCGGCGCGAGGCGGGCGTGTAGCGGGTGTTCGAGGTAGCCCGCATCCGGTGCGCGTCATCACAGACCAGCAGGTCCAGGCTGTCCGGGTCGGTGTCGGCGGCGGTGCCGAAGTACTGGAAGAGCTTCTGATTCTGGCGGGAGCCGTGTCCGGCGGTCTTGCGCAGCGCGGTGGTGAACGCCTGCGAGCCCGTCGCGTGCCGGGCGCGGTAGCCGGCGCGCACGGCCTCGCCGAGCAAAGTCAGCGCGAGGGCGCTCTTACCCGTGCCCGCGGCGCCGGCGACCACCACCGCGGCCCTCACCCCGTCCTTATCGGCGAGGCACCGCCGCACGCGGTCGAGGACGGCCTGCTGATCGTCGGCCAGGGCGAACACGCCGGCGTGGGTGAGCGAGCGGGCCGCGAGATCGAAGAGGGTGGGCGTCGCGGAGCGTGAGGGGAATCCGGCGGTCGGCATGACGAGTGCGTCCTCCTCGTTGCAGCGTTGAACGTGTGCCAGAGTCTCAGGACCCGGCCTAGCCTGTGCGGAGGTGTGCTTCCGGGACGTCACCCTCGGATTTCTCCGAGACGCCCTGCGAGGTCCGTTCCTGGCAGCCGATCCGATCGTTGCCATCCTGATCAGAGGCGAACCGCCACGGCACGTAGCCGCCGTGAGTGCGCTCGACGCTGGTGGACATGGACGAGGGTGTCGCGGTCGAAGTACAACCACCGGGTGGTCGCCCGGAGACGTGTCGTGGTTCGTCGCGCACCACACCGCCACGGCCTCGGCTGTTCGTCGGCCGGAACACCAGGAGCCCCTCTTGCCGGGGCGAGGTGTTGATCCGGGGCGGAAACCCGCTCAGGGGCAGGTTTGGGGGAATCCGTAGGTAGATCGCGGTTTCTGTCAGGGCGCGGGTGGTGCCGCTCGGCGTCGCGCAGCAGTTCGCGTCCGATGCCCTCGGACGAGTCTGGGCTGTTTGCGAGTGTGATCATTGCGACGCTCCGTCGGCAGTCGTCTCCTGCTCGGTCGAGGTCCGGTGGATGGGGCGGATCCAGCGGTGCGCGACCGGATCCCAGGTGGCGGTCGCCGTCAGGCGGTTGAGGTCGGGGAGCCCGTCGCCGTAGGTCCAGCCGAACTCGAAGCACTCGGCCGCGCCGGGCCACCGCCCAGACCAGGTGTCTCTCGGGCACGGGCACGCTTCGTGGTGGCCTGTGCGTTGCAGCCCGGTGGCCAGACAACGAGCCACGGGACACCGCTCGTGGTGGACACGGCCGATCTTGGCGTGGCAGCGCGGGCAGGACCGCTGCAACCGCCCACGACGACGCAACCAACGCGGAGTCTTCACGCGTTCCTCCCGGTCGGGTTGTGCTGGCTTTCGAAGTAGTCGTCCCAGCGCCGACTCTCGGCACCGACGTAGATGGCGTGCATGCGCACGTCGGGGTTGGCGAGCAGGTGGCGGTGGGTGAGGACCAGTCCGGCACCGGCGGTGATGGCCTCGGCGAGACGTAGGTGCATGCGCGCCCAGTCGAGGCAACGCCGGTACTCATCCTGGTCGTACGCGCGGCTGCTCAACGTCGGGTAGATCTCTCGGGCGCGGGTGAAGAGGGCCTCGGCGGCGGCGCAGTGCTCGGCGGCGCTGCGCGGCGCGGTGGCCGGGTCGGCGGGTGCGGTGTTCGGTGACATGGGATGGCATCTCCTTCACGGTTGCGGCTTGAACGTGGGTGTCAGTGGGCGGTGAGCACCGCGCGGGCGCGCGGATCACCCAGAACCGGGGTGCGTGGTGTGCCGGCCGTCGTCGGCGAGGATGACGCGTACGCCGAAGCGGGGTGGCCCGCCAAGGGGATCGGTCCATCCGTAGAGGGCGGGCAGCATCGCCAAGGCCTGTGCGGCGGTCTCGGCGGCGGGGTCGCCGTCGCGGTAGCCGAAGACCTCGAATCCCAGCTCCACCGCCGTCTCGTCGGCAGTGACGGCGTAGCGCAGGTGCGGTGGCAGCTGTGTCCGGAGCTCGGTGAGGGCGCTGGGAGCACCGGGTACCGGTGGCCCGGTGAGGTCGGCCAGGATCCGCAGCCCGAGCTGGGGCAGGTCGTGGCGGTAGGTGTCGCCCAGCAACGGGCCGTAGCGGCGGGCGGTGGTGTCGGCGGTGTCGATCCCGGTGTAGCCGCAGTACTCGCGCATGGCCGGGAACACCAGCGGTGTCTCGTCCGGTCCGGGCGGGATGTACTCGCCCGCGCGCAGCGACCACCGGTCACCCCGTCTCGCGGTCCACACCGCGCCGGTGTCGAACACGTGGACATAGTCGGTGCCGTGGCTGGTGGGCCACGGCCACGGCCACGCACGGTTGCCGAGGGTCACCTCGCCGGCCTCATGAATCTCGGCGGTGCGCAGAAAGAGCGCCACGAGCATGCTGAACCCGCCCACGGACCGGGCCCGCATGAACTCGTCGAGCCAGCGGCCGTCCCAGCCGGCCAGACGGACCGAGCCGAGCCAATCTGCTTCCTCGCCGCGCCCGACGTAGAAGTCGTGCGTCGTGCTGCTCATCGGGTCTCACCGCCGATGATCGGCATCTCGGCGGGTTTCTCCCGCATCAGCGGCATCGGCACCGACGGCGGCGCGGCCGGATCACGCAACCACGCGTACAGGTCCGGTGGGCCAAGCGGGTCGTCCCCGCTTTCGGGGAACCAGGGATCGTGCGGGTCGATGCGGTGCCAGCGGACACCGCCGCCCACCGTGGCGAACACCGCGCTGTCGCCGGGGTCGAAGGTGATGATCCAGGTGCTGTTGTGGCTGGAGTACCACGGCCACGGCCAGCCGCCCTCGCTCCGGTACGCGCGGCCGAGCCGTTCCTCCTCCCACACGTCGAGGGTGTCGGCGATGGCCGCGCGGAACGTCGCCTCGTCGGTCGTGGTCACCGCCAGCCGCAAGGGTGCGACGGCGAGGAAGTTTTCGGGATAGCACTCCCCGTGCAGGGAGCCGATCCACTCGGCGGCCTCGCCGCGGCCGAGGTAGAAGTCAGTGCTGCTCGACATCACCAGGTCCTCCTTACCGTGACGGCGCAATGCGGGTCCGGCACTCTGGCGCCGGGACACAGGCGTACGGATCGGGCGGCGGGGCCTCGTCGTGGCGCGGGGTCTCCCGGTCGCGGTCGGCTACACGGTCGAGGACATAGGCGAGCACGACCACCGGGGTCCACGGTCCCGGCAGGACCACGGCCAGCACTGTCCACAAGAGACGCTTCTTCCTGTCTTGCATCAGTTCTCCTCCGATTCGTTTAGGTGGCGCGGAAATGAGACGGTCTTCCACGGGGGTTGGCGGCTCAGGGCTGCTGCCAGCTGGACGCGGGGTCGGTCACGCCGGGAGTGCGGAAGGTCGGGAGCCGGAGCGCGGGTGGCGCGCCCGGGTCGCACAGCCATCTCGCGACGTCAGGCGGGCCGCACCGCAACGGCGGGCACGGGTCGTCGGGGTCGAGGCGGTGCCAGCGGTCGCCGCCGCCCGCCGTCATGTGCGCGGCGCCGTCGTAGTGGGTGATGATCCAGTCGTTGCGGTGGCTGGTGTCCCAGTCCCAGGGCCACCCGTTGCGGGGCTCGTGCGCCGCGCCGAGTCCTCCGACCGCCCACATCAGCAGCAGGTCCCGCACCGCCTCCCGGTAGGCAGTGGGTTGGCGCGCGGTCAGCGCGGCGCGGCCGTGGGGGTCTTTGAGGAGGTTGTCGGGGTGACAGGCGAACTGCAGGGAACCGAGCCATATCGCCGTCGGCCCGGTGCCGAGGTAGAAGTCGGTGCGCGTGACCATCACGAAGTCCTCTCCTGGGGGGTGCGCGGGGTGGGCCTGGTCAGAGGTCCTCGCGGACCGGGCAGGCGGGTGTGTGGCCGACGCCGGAGGTCAGTCCGGGCGGGCAGGGCACGGGAGTGCCTGTGGCCCGTGCGTCGAGATAGCGGCCGAGTGCCGCAGGGTCGTTGGCCGAGATCAGCGGCACGTCGCCGCCGCACTCCGGGCACGGGCCGAGGACGCGTAGCTCGTCGACCGTGCCGCCGAAACAGGTCAGCCGGTAGTCGGTTCCGTCGTCGGTGATGGTCACCCGGAACCACTGCCAGCCACCGTGTTCACGGTCGGGATCGTCGGTCACCGTCACCGCTGTCCTCGCGACACCGAACACCTCGGACACGTCGTGGACCAGGGTTCGGCGAAGGGTGGCGCGCTCGACGTACGCGGGATGGACGCCGGGATCGGGGTCCAGGTCCTGTCGTCGGGCCCGGTGGAAGGCCTCGCGGGCGCGCCCGTCCAGCGTGACGTCAGGGGCCGAGGGCTGTCCGCTAGCGAGGGTGATGCTCTGCCAGCGGTTCTCGGCGTCGTCGGTCTTGGGGCGGCCGACGGGCAGATACAGGACCCGGCCGCCGTCGAAGGTGTACGAGCTGCCCACGCGAAGGTTCGAACGCCACCACGTGTCCAGCGTCGCGAGTTCGTCAGCGTAGCCGGAATCCGCCAGTCCGAATCCGGCCAGCGTCCACGCCTCGGCCAGGTTGTCCAGCGCGGTCAGGAAGTCGGTCTCGGTGGTGGCCGTCAGGAACTCGCGCCCGACAGGGAGCGCCGCGACGGTGGCGGGGTCGGCGATCCTGTCCGGCCATGCGGATCCGAGGTAGCCGTTCAACTCGGCTTCCGGGCCCGTGCCGATGAAGACCTCGACACGGGAGGAGTCGTAGAAATTTTCGGGACACAAGCGTGCGACGGCGGTGGTCATCGCGGTCATTTCTTCTCCCGGGTTTCCGTCGGCATGGACGATGCGGTGGTGGCGTCATCGGCACGGAGTGCGTGTGCGAGCGTGGGAATGCGGGCGAGTGCGTCGTCGACATCCATGGTCAGCGTGATGCTCACGAGGTCGTCGCTCATGAAGAAGATGCGGGCGGGTCGAGGTGCCTGCGGGAACGCCTTTTCCAGTTGGTCGGCGATCGCGCGCTGAGCTTTGTGCAGGCGGGTTTGGATTTGGAGGCGTTCTCGTCGGGCGGTCTGGGCGCGATCGAGCCACTGGTGGAAGGCCGGGATCAGCCGCTTGTGGATGTCGGTCGCGACCTCGGCGGCTGGAGCACCGACGGCGAACGTGGCAACGGGAAACGGGTCGTCTCGGCGGTACCAGAGGAAAACGTCGTCAAGTTCTCGCGGCAGGTCCCCCGGAACGAGCCGGTAGCGCCACTCGCCCGGTCCTGATACCGGCTCGAAGCCGACACGGACCCCGGTGGCCAAGCACGCGACGTCGGCGACCTCGTTTAGGCCTCGGCCACGGCCGACCGTCCACTTGCCCGGTAGCGCGATCGCGACGTCGATCGCGGCGAGGGCCACTCGGTCGCCTTTGCTGATGCGTGCGGGTTTGTCAGCCGCCGCGACTGTGGTCGTTGTCATGACAGGGGCTCCTTTCGCTGTCCCGCACGGAGTTCCGACGCGTGTGCGGAGTAGACGCAGTGCGGGTGGTGGGCGGGGTCGCCGTGGAATTCGATGGGCGCGGTGTCGAAGAAGTGGTGCTCGGGCCCGGGGTCGAGGTGCGCGCCGAGGTCGGCGAGGCCGGCGACTCGCGTGACCGGGACCCGCGGCGCCTCGCAGGCTGGGCACGGGCCGAGCAACAGCCAGGACCACATCACGAACCCGGTCACGTCGGGAATGAAGTACCAGGGGCGGCCGTCGCTGGTGACCTCGATGAGGTCGCCCGGGCTGGTACTGGTCCCGATGCCGTAGCGGCGGTCGGGGTCGTCCCGCACGATCACGCACTCGACACCGACGCCGAGCGCGACCGCGAGATGGGTGGTGGTGATCGCGCGGCGGTTCCACGAGGACGGGATGGTGTCGCGGTCGGCGAAGGCGCTCGGGTCGATGGCGCGCTGACGACGGGCGACGGTGATGGCGCGGTCTGCCAGCGAGGCGGGTGCGTCGTCGTGTGTTTCGTTGGTGGCCATCACGACCACCCCAACGCGTCGGCGGCGGGCGCGGGCACATATCCGACCTGTTCGCCCGCACCGAGCCACACCACGGGCTGGCCTGTGTCGGCGGGACTGTCGCCGTCGGCGCGGCCCGGGGTGCACGCGGCCCGCGCGAGAAGGTGTTCCAGGGGGTAGTCGGGTTGGGTCGCGAGCCGTATTGGGGCGGTCGGGTCGTAGTGGTCGAGGGCGGCGATCAGCTCGCCCACGGTGGCGATGGTGGTGTCGGTCATCGGTGGTCATCTCCGAAGTCGTGGTGTGGGCCCGGGCGGTGCGGACGTGAGGGGGGAGGGTGTCCACCCCGCCCGGGGTCTGGGGGGGTGGTTAGCGTGTGGCGCGTAGTGCGGCGGTGGCGGCTTGCCCGATGGCGCGGGCGGTGGCGGCGGGGTCGGTGAGGGTGTGGTTCGTGACGCCGTCCATCGGTCGAAGCCACGGGCTACCGCCGGGAAGCAGCCACAGCACCGCGCATCCTGTGGCGCGTAAGCGATCGAGGAGAAGCTGGCCCGGGTCGCGGGTCTCGTCTTCGAAGTCGCCGTCGGAGATGACCACTAGGAGCCGGGCGGCGTCCGGGCGGGACAGGTCGAGGGCGCCGTCGAGGGCTTCGATGGCGTCATCGATGACGTGACCGGCGTAGCCTGTGCCGAATTCCGTGACCCTCGCGGGGGTGGCTCCGGGGCGGGTGATCGGGGTGACCAGGCCCGAGCCGAAGGTCACGGTCGCGGTGGTGGCGGGCACGTCGGTGTGGTGGGCGGCGTGGGCGAGAATCCACGCAGCCGAGGCGACCGGTGCCGTGTAGTCCTTCATGGAATCGGTGACGTCACAGGCGATGCCGAGCCGTAGTGGCGGTGCGGGAACGGTTTTGCGGGTGGTGCGGGTGAACGGTTCGGCGGTGGGGATGGTTCCCGCCGCGCGTTGCGCGGCGGCGGTCATGGCGCCGCGCACCCGGAGCCGTCCGGGTGGGATGGCCGAGGTGGTTTTGGTGGTGGTGCGGTCACGGACTCCGGCGGTGGTCAGTGCGCGAGCCAGGTGCCGCGCGGCGGTGCGTTCGGCCGTGGCAGGCGGGCGGGTGCCCGTGATGTGGGTGGCGTGCGGGCTGGTCTTGGTTCCGAAGGTCTTGCCCGCCGCGCGGACCGCGCGGGTGCGGGCGGTGTCCTCGGCGGCACGGGCCTCTATGGCCTCGGTGACGGGGTCGGTGGGCGCGGGGTCGGCGGCGGCCGCGCTGGTGATGGCGGCTGCGGCGGCGATGATCGCCTGCGCCAACGGTGACGGCGCGCCGTTCCCGCTACCGGGCTGCGCGCCCGGGTCGGCGGCACCGCGTTCGGGCGGCGGCTGGTCGGGGTCCTCACCGAGGACCTCGCACCAGCGGCGCCCGAGTTCGATCATGGTGGTGGCGTTGTCGTCGGCGACTCGGTGCGCCGTACGCCAGATCGCGCGCAACTGGGCGAGGGTGTCGTCGCCGAGGATGCCGCGCACGACCCGCTCGACCCGGGCGACTTCCCTACCGTTGAGGACACCGCCGTCCACGCGTGCCAGCAGCAGCGCGGCGGATTGCGCGGCATCCTGTTTCGTCATGGTCGGTGCGGCGGCGGGGTCATTCGCCCGGGTATCGGCGAGGATGAGGTTCGTGGCGCTGCCACGCAGCCAGTACCGGTCCTGCGGGCGGCGGCGTAGCTGTGCCGCTTCGATCCGGGACTCTTCCAGCAAGAGCGCGGCCGCCGCCGCACCGGGTGGCGCGCCCGGGGGTACACGCCACACCGAGTGTTTCGCGTGGGCGCTCTCGTGGGTCAGCAGCCCCCACAGGGTGCGGTAACGCTTGCGGTCCCCGACCCGGTGCGGTTCGACGGTGGCGGGGTCGACCCCACTGGGGAGATAGGTTCCGTCGACTTCGATAGCGGCGAGGTCGAGGAAGAAACACGCGGGGGCGTCGTGTCCCGCCCCGGGGGCGACGGTGACCACGAGGTCGTCGCGGTCGGCGATAGCGGGAACCTCGTCCCCGAACCGGGCCGACAGGGTCAGCCATCCCGGGGCGGCGGGGAATACGGCGGTCGGTGTGGCGGCGGGTGCGGCGATGTGCGCGGTCATCGTGTGTCCTTTCCGGACGGTCGTGGTCGGGCGGGACCGGTGGGGCGGGGGCTAGAACTGTTCGCCGACGGTGAGCGGGGTGACGTGGGCGCCGAAGGTGTTGCGGACCACGTCGGCGACGATGTCCTGGTCTTCTTCCGGGGCGGCGGCGATCAGGTTTCCGGCGGCGGTGATTGGGTCGAGTGCGGCGGCGGTGTCTTTGAACGCCAGGAGTTCGCGCATCTGGGGCGCCCACCCGATCTCGCCCTTCTTGTGCCGGGCGGCGAGGTTCTTCGCGACCCGTACCGCTTTCGGGTCGACCCCGATCCGGGTGGCGAGGTCGTAGTCCGTGGTCACCTCGATCTTGACCCGGAACCTCGACGCCAACGCGGGACTGAGTACCGCGCCGTGCACCCCGGGGTTGTGCCCGCCCACCACGTAGAACCCGGGTGCGGCGTCGACACGTTCCCAGTTGTTGGTCTTGATCGTGATGTGCCCGCGTCCGTCCATGACGGGGTACACCACCGCGAGTACGGGTGCCGGGATCAGGGTGAAGTCGTCGATGAAGAACGCGCGCCCCTCACGCATCGCGGTCACCAGCGGCCCGTGCGCGAACTCGTAGGTTCCGCCCGGGGTGGGCACGTACCCGCCCACGATGTCATCGACCGTGGTGTCACTGTCGCCCGGCAACGTCACCGCGTCACCGAACGCGGCCTCGACCAGCGACGTCTTACCCGTCCCCGGGGGCCCGTACAGAAGCGAGGGAATCTTGTTCTGCCGCAACCGCCGCAACACCGTCACGTCCGAACTTCCCGCCAGTTTGCGCGGGTGGTAGAGCTGCCCGTTCGGGCGCCGTACCGGTGCGGTCACCAGCGCGGGCGCGGGCGCTTTTTTCGGCCCGGGGCAGCGTTTCGGGGTGACGGGCGCGGGCGGCGTGGTGGCGTCGCCTGTCGCGGGGTCGGTGGTGCGCGTGCTGATCACGGCGGCAGCGGCGGCGGCGGGAGTGTTGGCGTTCGCGCGGTAGGCCCGGGACGGCTGCCCCATGTAGGCGGCTTCCCCCCTTGCCACAAGGGTTTCCAAAGCGTTGAGCACGGCGCCCGATGATCGGTTCAGGAGCCGGGCGGCGGCGCCCGAGGTCAGTCCGGCGTTGCCGGGTTGCTGGGTGAGCAGTTCGGCCACCATGCGGCGGAGTTCGCCGTTGGGCAACCGTGCCGCGCCCGGGGCGGCGGGCGCGGTGCCCGTGGCCGGAGTCGTGGCGTTCGTGGTCATCGTGCTGGTTTCCCTTCACAGCAATGGGTTTCGTCGGTCATGTGCGGCGGGACCGGGGCGGGTGGCGCGGGTTTTTACGCGCGGCGCAACGTGGTGGTGAGCGCGAGCACGGCGTGCCCTTCACTGGGGGCGGGGTATTCCGCGCCGTCGGCGGTCACCACCCGCCATTCCGACTGCCGCACGATATCGGCGGGAAAGTAGCTACCGACAAACACGCCGTCGGGCCCGGTTACGGTGCCGTACAACAGTTGTTGCTGGTCGGCGGGGTCGATCACCACACCCGTGACCGTGCACTCGTTTTCGGTGTTGGTGCGGGTCACCACTTCGGGTTGCACGTCGCGGCCCATGGTCGGATCGACCACGTACACCACGCGTTCCGGTGCGTCGTCGGTGTTGTCGTTCACGGTGTTGCCCTTCCGGTGTCGGGTGCGGCGGTTGCGTGGTCAGTGGGTGGCGGCGAATTCGGCTTCCGCCGCTTCGGCTTCCCGTGCGTGGTTTTCGGCGGCGGCGTCGGCGGTGTCGTGGTCGGGGTAGGTGTTGGACCAACCGCAATAGCAGTGCGCGGTGGCGGTGCCGTCGGGGTTGTCGGTGGTGTCGGCGTAGCACATAGGAATCCCCAATCGCGAATTTGCCGGTTTCCGCTTTCCGGGGCCATTCGCGCCCGGTGCGGTGGTTTGTTGTGATTTCCGGTTTCCCGGTGACACAACAAACGTAACTCGACCCCGGGCGCCGCGCAATAGTTTTTCCGGGTTAATTCCGGGGAATTTTGCCTATCTTTTCGCGTGAATGCACGCACTTTCACGGGAATGTTTGCGCAGGTCAGGCGATTGCGCATCGCCAGAGAAAGGGGAGGCCGGCCACGGGTGAAACCGCGGATGAATGTAGTCCTTTTCAATAAATAATACGGGAATGGGGGAAGAGGAGAAGGCGAGCGAGGTACCGGGGTGAGCACTGGTGAACAGATGACGGAGCCGCGTGACATCGCCGCCGGGCCTGATGTGTTCACCTGCTTGGTGTCAAGCGAGTCTGGGATACCGGTGGATCCCCCTGGAGGGGGTGTGACCTGCGAGAACGTCTGACACGGGGGGATCCACCTTAGGCGGATACCGGAGGACGAGGCTGATAGGCCGGGTCGGCGGCCCCACGGTTGGCAGTCACGCTCCGCGTCGCCGGAGCCGACGGGGACGGCACTGAGTGACCGCGCCGACGATACGGGCCCACCGTGCGAGGCGGTGTCCGCGCGCCGGATATGCGGATCGCCACGGCGGCGGAGTATCTTTGTGGCGCGCGAGAGTCGCCGATAACACTCGGCGAGAGCCGATGTCACATATGCCGGGGAATGCGTGTGTGCGCCCACGAAGTTCTTTTTCTCTGGCCTCGATGGTTGTGCTTCCACTGTCGACGCTAGCATCGGCGCGGACGGAATCGCGGCGGGAAATCGAGGCATTTCGCTGTTCCGCGCAAATACCTTTACCGCCCGGTAATCGCACCTCGGTTCCCGCCGCGGCGAGGTGTGTCCGAGAATCGGCGGTGTGCCATTCATGGCGCCGTGGATCGGGAGAAGTCCTCGACCGGGATCCCGGTGGAGCGTGCGCGTAACCGCTCGGCGAGGTCGGCAGTGTCCGCGGTGGGCGTGGTGTCGATTTCGGCGAGGCGGGTTCGCAGGAGGTGAAGCGTGCGGGAGATGGCGTCGTGCCGGCCGAGGGTGTGCTGCAGGCGCATGATGTCGCGGTACAGCAACTCGTTGTGCGGATCGAACGCCCGCGCGGTCTCCAGCAGGTCGAGGGTGTAGTCGGGGTCAGCCTCGACCCGGGTGCGGGCGAGCGCGGCCACGGCGTCGAGCGCGTCGCGCCGTGTCGCCTCCCGGGCGGCGGTGAGCCAGTCGGCGTCCAGGCCGTCGGCCAGGATGCCGCCGTAGTGCGCCACGATCGCCTCGTAGCCCTCGACGCGCCGCGCGGCGGTGCCGGCGGTCCGCCGGCGGGTCACCGCGTCGGCGAAGTCCCAGTAGTCCGCCTCCACCACGGCGGGGTCGAGCCGGTACTGGCCGTGCCCGGCCATAACCAGCTCGCCGACGGTGCCGCGGGTCGCGTTATCGAGAGCGCGGCGGATTCGGGACAGGACGGTGCGCAGCACGCTGGCGGGATTGCGGGGCGGGTCGTTCGGCCATAGGGCGTCGACGACCACGTCCCGCGACACTCCGCCGGGATGCACCGCGAGGAAGACCAGGAGTTCGAGCGGGCGGCTGCTCAGCTCGCCGGTCAGGTCACGCGGCTCCCCCGCGGCCTGGCCAGGGTCGGGTCGCCAGTGCAGGGCAGGGGCGCCGAAGACCGTCAGCGCCAGCGGCGCGGGTGGCCTCGGCTCCACGGTGGCCGCCAGCGGGCGGGGTGTTTCGCCAGGGGCGCCGGCCGGGGACTGTTCCGGCGCGGGCGGTCCCGCGGTGATCTCCAGTCGCCGCGGATCGCCTGCGGCGTTCCCCGGCGAGGCCAGGAAAGTCGTGTCCGGTGGTGTCGCTTCCTGCCAGGGTTCGGGGCCGTCCCGGGGCGGGTCGACGTCGGCGGTGTCGGTGCTTTCTCGGGGTGCGGTGGTGCGGAGGAAGGCCAGGAGGTCGCGGGTCGCGGTCTCGGGCAGGGTGAAAGCACGGGTCCCGCGCAGGGGTTCGCCGAGGCCGGGATCGGTCGCCGAAATGATCCCGCCGCTGGTGACGTAGGCGGTCACCCCGGCGCGCCATTGGCCCAGCAGCAGCGCGGTGAGCCCGTGCTGGCCGTGGTTGTCGAGTAGGTGCTGCAGCCGCGCCTGCCGGCCAGGATCACCGGATGAGGATGCGATCAGGACGGCCGGCCGCGGCGGCACCTGGGCCTCGATGGAGGCCAGCGCGGTGTCCAGGTCGGCCACCACGGTGATCGACGCCGGCAGGTCGGTGCTAGCACCTGGCACACCGAGCAGGCGGGCCACATCGGCGCTGGGCACATAGACGCTGCGCGTGGGCGCGTTCTCGGACGCGATGGTCAGGAGCGTGAGCAGCAGGGCGCGGGCCGCGGCGTAACCGCCCGGCCCGACCAGGCCGAGGCCATGGACACACGCAAGGTCGAGGGCGACCTGGGTCCCCTCGCCGGCTGTAGCGGCCTCACCAGCGGCGTGCGAGGGCGTGGTGTCGAACGCGATGTCGACCACGGATGGCAGCGTCGCCGGTCCGGCGGGTGCGGCGGCGCCGATCACACGGCGGCCACGAGATACGAACACCGTCGGCCAGGCCTCGCCGCCCGTTCCTTCCGCCGCGATGCCCGAGCACAGCGCCGGGTCTTCATCGCCGAGTTCACAGCGCTCGTGCCTGCCGGGGTCGCCGGTCGCGATGCCGGTCTCGGCGGCCAGTTCGAGGTCTTCGTCGTGGTGCTGGGCACGCAGATGAGCCAGGCGCAGCTGATACACGACCGGCGCGACAGGCAGGTCATCGTCACGCCGTCCGCTGCCCGGCCGGTATCGGGCGTGACGCCGCCGTCGCGTGAGCACGAGCAGGGCGCTGACCGCCGCGGCCAGGCCGAGGCTGACGAACACCTCACCGCTCCCCCAGCTCGCCGCGCCGCCGGTGGGCCGGTCTACCTCATGGTCGGCGGCAGGTGTGGCACTGGGCATCGCGGCCGGGGCAGGCCCGGAGGGAGCTGGCGTGCCTGTGCTCGGCGCCGGGGGCGGTGATTCGGGGGCGGGCGCAGAAAGCGTGTACTCCGGCGTAAGCGGGGCAGGGCTGGTGTTGGGGAGGTGGAGGGTGTCGCCGGGGTGGATCCGGTTCGGGTTGGTCAGGGTCCGTCCGCCGGGCTGGGCGCTGCCGTGGTTGAGCGCCCAGATCTCCGGCCAGCGATCACCGGTGCCCAGGCAGCGTTGGGCGATCCGCCACAGCGAGTCGTGCACCCCGTTCTCCGGCGGGCGGACCCGCTCGGTCCCGGGCGCAGCCGGAAGCCGCTCCCGTTCCTGGTTACCCGGAGCCGTGGCGCCGGGCGTGGTACCAGTCACCTGGGCGTGACCGGCGGAGGGCGCCGCGTCGACGAAGGTGAGGGGCGCGGCGGTGGCGGTACGGCCCAGCACGGCCACGAGCAGGGCGCCGACGAGCACGGCCGCGACGCGCCGCACCGGGCCCGTCTGCCGCTTCAGGTCTGATAGCCGGGCGCCGCGGGCGACGTCGGCCACGCACGCGGCGAGGTCGCGGACGAACACCAGCCACAGCAGCCAGGCCAGGCAGGCGAGTGTGTCGAGCAGGAACCGTGCGGACATCGGCGTCATCAGCCGCGAGCCGATCTCGTCCAGGCCTGGCAGGTGATCCGGCAGCGGCCAACCCACGCCGTGGATCAGCGCCCACGGCAGGCCCGCCACCAGCCCTGTCAGCACGAGGACGGCGAACAGTCCCCGCGTCACCCGGCCCAGCAGCCGCGCGGTGCGCATGAACGGCACGCGGCCAGGCATCAGGTACTCGCCGCGGCGAGGGCTACCCCGCCGTTCCCGCCGGCTTCCGGTGCGGGCCCGGTGGGCGAGGTGGCGCGCGGCGGGCTGTCCTTAGTGGGAGAGCCGCTCTTCCTCGCGATGCCGGGACGTTTGCGTTTGCCGGTGCGGGTGGTCTTGGTCGCCTGGTCGCGCCAGTGGGTGAGGTCGGCGGCGGGGACGTCGGTGACCGCGGCGAGCTCGCGCACGTCGATGACGTCGCCGGCCGCGGTGAGGACCTCGCCGAGCTCGCGTTCGAGGTCGGCGAGCTGCCCGGCCAGGTCGGTGTGCCGGCGCGCCAGCTCCCCGACGGTGGACGCCGCTCGCTGACGGCGGGCGCTGCGCGCCGAATCGGTTTCCTCCAGACGGCGGGCGATCTCTTCGTCCGTGGTGACCATCCCCGTGTTCTCCCTTCCGTTGGCAGGCCGTGGGTCAGGGCTCGATACCGGTGACCCCGCGCTGCGGATGGGCGGCACCCCGCCCGTGGGTATGGACGTCGTCGATCCCGGCCAGCGACAGCAGCTGAGTGCGATAGACGGCGGTGACCTCGACGGTCACCGTGTCCCCGGCCACCACGACGGTGCCGGTGGCGCCGACGCTGGCCAGATACCGGCGCGCGAGGTCACGCGCCCGGGCCGGATCGATCCGAACGACGCCGTTGGCGCGATACGCGGCGAGGTCGAGCGCCTGGGCGCCGGCGCGGGCGGCGGACTCGGCCTGCCCGCCGGCGCGGACCTTGCTCGCCAGGGCGAGGCCGCCGTCCAGGCTCAGCCCGGTCAGCGCGAGCAGCCCGATCAGGAGAGCGAGCACGAACGCCGTCACCCGGCCTTCCTCAGCCCGCCACCACCACCTCAAGCAGTACACGGACGTGCCGGACACGCGGGTGCGCGGCGGGTGGGGAGAATGAGCGAGGTGACCGCGACGCAGGAATCGCCTGCGGTGACCGAGGACCATGTGACCGCGTGGCACGAGGCCGGCCACGCGGTCGTCTACCTGTTGCAGGGCTGGTCGCTGCGCTACGTCACGCTGCGGCCCCGTACGGCTGGGCGCGCGGGTTTCACCGCGGTCCGTCCCCGCCGTGTCGATCTGTCGTCGGTGGCGGTCGTCGCGCACGCCGGGCCACTCGCCCAGGCTCGCTACGTCCTCGAGGCGGCCAGGGCGGCCGACCGGCTCGACGAGGACGTGACCGCCGACGATGTCCGTCTCGGCGCCTACCTGCTCGGCGGGCATGACGACCTCGCTCTGATCTCCCAGGCCCGCCTCGCCTACGGGATTTCCGACCGGCAGCCCGATCTGTGGGCCGAGATCGCGCAGGACCTCGTCGACCGGCACTGGACCGACATCGGCCGTGTCGCCGAAGCGTTGCTCGAGCACCGGACGCTGACCGGCGCCCAGCTCCGCGCCTGCGCTCCCGTTCTCGCGCGCTGACAACGCCATCAGGCACCACCCCGCCGGGCCTGCGACCGGTAGGTGTCGACGACTTCGCTGGCGGACGAGACCAGGATCTTCCCGCCAGGAACACCGAGCAGGACCGCTTGGCCGAAGTCCACGGTGCACCGCACCTGCACGGTCACCGCGCTGGCAGGCGCCAGCGTGCCCGACAACGTGGTGGTCACGTCGCGGCACACCACACCCGCCTGGGCCAGCGCGGCGCCGGCGGTGTCCCGGGCGGCCGTGGCAGCTGCCGTGCTGGTGCGGTGCAGGGTGGCGACGCGGGCGGCCTGGTGTGCGGCGTCGTCCAGCCGAAGCCGCGCGGCAACACCGCGGTGCACCACCACGGCCAGCAACACCAGCAGCATGACCAGCACCGGCGTCAGCAGCACGGCCTCGGCGGTCACCGAGCCACGCTCGGCACGCCACCAGGCCCGTGCCCCTGCGAGCAGCCGGTTTCCGTGCCGCGTCACGACTGCCTCTCCCCTGCCGGGCCGCCGGCCTTAGGCGTGGTAGTCGCACGATGCGGTGGAAGAAGCGTGAGCCGGGGCCACTGCGACGGCGGTTGCTCCCAAGGGAATTCCCCGGCCTGCGTGAGATCACGGGCCGCGGTGACGTGCGCGAACACGTTCCGCGGCAGCACTTCTGCGGCGCCGGCCAGGCCACGAAGCTCCTCGCGGCCGGGCAGCGCGACCAGGACACGATCGGCGCGGCGAGCCAGGTCGGTGCGCCGCAGTTTCGCCTCCCATGCTCGGGTCAGCAGCAGGCAGCCGCGCAGATGCCGGGCGACCTCGTCCAGGTCGTGGTCGATCGTGGTGACCGCCTGGCGTGCCGCGGTGGCCAGGTCCTCGCCGGCGTCGGGATCGGTGGCGAGTTCCTCGGCGAGGGCTCGCGCGTCGCGGCTACGGTCCAGACAGCACAGGGCCTCCCACACCACCCGGTGCGCCTCGCCCGGGAGCGCGGGGTCGATCCAGGCGCGGGCCGGTGTCCGGTGCAGCTCGTCGACACCGGCCAGCAGTTCGCGCACCAAGCTCGCGGTATCGGCCCCGAGGTCGGCGAAATCCCTGCTGCGCCAACCCTCGCCGCGGCGCAACCGGGCCCCAGGAGCCGGCTCGTGCAGCCTCCGGAAATCGCCGGGCCCGCACGCGGCCCGCCAGCCGGCGAGCACGACGATCAGGACCACGGCGGCGACAATGAACTTCCCGGCGAATCCGTTTCCCGCCACCAGCGCGAATCCCGCCACGAACACAACGGACAGTCCTTTCAGGACTGTTCCCGGTCGCACTGCGGCGAGGACCTGCCGGCGCCGCCAGCGGCGCGCGGTGACGGCGGGATGGAGCAGTATGGTGTCCGGCCCGTCCGGGAACACGCCGTCGAGCATCGGCGAATGACTGAGGTTACCCATCAGGAAACTCCTGTCGTCTCACACCAGAAACTGGCTCTGTATAAGGAAAAGTCAGGGTGTGCTGCCCGTGTCGGGCACGAAGCGCTCGACCTCGCCGACGGTTTCGGCGTGCACGTGCAGCTGCACACCGGGCAGGACCGTGGCGGCCTCGCCACGGACGCTCACCGACACCGAGGTCGCGTCCCGGGTCACCGTGAGCCGGGGCTCGCGCAGCGGGCCAGCGGCGAGTTCGTCGAGCAGCCGCTGTCCCGCGGCGTGCCCGGCGCCGGCGGTGCCGTGCTGGACACGGGCCGCGGCGAGGGCTTGCGAGGCGGCGGTCTGGGCGACGTGGGTCGCGTGAGACCACACCGCGAACTGGATGATCGCCAGCAACGCCAGCAGCAACAACGGTGTCGCGATGACCAGCTCGACGGTGACCTCGCCCCGATCCCCGGACAACGCTCGCCGGACACGGCGAGCCAGCGGACCACTAGGACGCCG
Source organism: Amycolatopsis thailandensis (assembly GCF_042723255.1). Taxonomy (NCBI): domain Bacteria; kingdom Bacillati; phylum Actinomycetota; class Actinomycetes; order Pseudonocardiales; family Pseudonocardiaceae; genus Amycolatopsis; species Amycolatopsis thailandensis. The sequence continues at coordinate 60,597 of NZ_JBHXJK010000007.1, read as the reverse complement.
CGGTGAGGCGTTCCGGGCCGACATGGTCAACCGATCCCGAGGTTGATCGACGAGGCCTTCTCGGTCAGCTTCGCGACGATGATCGCGATGATCGCGATCGCGGCAATAGCCATCAGCGCGGTGACGATGACAGTGGTGGTGATCTCACCACGCTCCGGCTCTGCTCGCAGCACGGCGATCCTCGCCGCGATCACTGTCCATATCGTACGGACATAGTGCTTCATGGCTCCTTCTTTCTTTCCATGCAAGGCTTCTCACCGTGACTCCGCGCGGGCTAAAGCCCGTTGAGGACTTGGATGACTGCGGGATAGGCGATGAATCCCAGGAATCCGAGGAACAGCAACGTCACTGGCAGGGCCATGCGTTCGGTGGCGGCCTGGGCATCGGTTTCGGCGTCGGTGACCTGGTGAGTCCGCAGTGCTTGGGCTTTCGCCGCCAGGGACGCGCGGACGCGAGCACCTTCGGTCCCGGCCAGGGAGATCGACGCGGCGAGTTCGGCGAGCTCGGTGATGCCGAGTTCCTCGCCGAGCCGGCGCAGCGTGGCCCAGGGGGTGGTGCGGGTCAGCTGGGCGGCATGCAGGGCGCGGCGAATCTTGTCGAACGCCGGCCCTGTCCCGACGGCCGCGGCGTCGCCGAGAGCGGCCTCGACCCCGGCTCCCCCGGCGAGGGTGATCCAGACGAGGTCGAGGAAGGCCGAGAGCGCGTCGCGGAACTCGCGCCGCGACCGGACGGCCTTGGCGCGGACCTCGAGGTCCGGTGCCAGGAAGCCGAGCGCGGCGAGCACGAGCCCACCAAGCAGCGGCACCTCTACACCCAGCGACAGCCCGCCCAGGGCCAGCAAGGCTTGCAGGAGCCACGGCGCCAGCAGTCCGGACGTGGCGAGCACGGCTTTGGACGCCAAGTGGGTGTCGGTGCCGCGGCCGGTGACTCGCAGATCGGCCTCGATCTTCGTACCGGGCAGCCCGAGCATCCGCAGGCCGGGCACGAACGCGCGGCCCCAGGCGCGCACCCAAGCGGCGTCTCCGGTGAGGACGATCGGCGGTGCCGTCCGCCCGGTGGTGACCTGCGCGAGCCGGTCGCTCAGCGCCGGGCGACGTGGCATGGCCCAGGCCAGCAGCAGCCACAGCCCGGCGCCGGCTCCTGTGCCGAGCACGAGGGCGGGGATCATGAGCGCTCACCTCCCGCGGCGGTCGCTGCGGCGTCTCGCGCGCCGGTGGCGTCCAGGGCGAGTACCCGTGGTTGCCGTCCGCCGGTCGCGATCCGGGCGAGCCAGGCGAACCCGGCCGCGAACAGGCTCGCGATGAGCAGCAGGACGAGCTGGCCGGTGGCGGTGTTGTAGACGTCGAGGTAGGCCCGGTTGAACACCACGACCCCGGCAGCGAAGGCGAGGGTGGTGGCGACGATGACCCGAACCGAGGTCCGGGTCCGGGCACGACCGGTCTCCACGCGCATCCGCATCGCGGCCTGCTCGCGGGCGGTGGTGGCCAGAGAGCCGAGCAGGTCGCCGAGCTGGCGGGCCTGGTGCTCGGCCGCAAGGACGAGGGCGGCGAGGATGAGGTCCGCGGTCAGGTCGTCCAGCTCGCGCGCGAGAGCCCGCAACGCGGGCGCCAGGCGCTGCCCGCTTTCCAGCCTCCCGGCGAGCGTGGCGACCTCGCCGTGGATCGCCGCGGGCGCGAGCGGGGCGGTGGCGAGGATGGCTTGCTCGAGCCCCGCCGCGGCAGACAGGACGTCGCGCAGCATCTCCGTCCACGACGCGATCGCCTCGATCCGCGCGACCCGGCGGGTATGGGCGCGGTCTGGGCCGACCAGGCGGGGCAGGAACCACGCCGCCGCAGCGGCCAGTACCGCGCCGACAATCCACGCGGTCGCGGCCCCGGTCAGTACACCCACGCCGATAGCCACAGCCAGGCGCAGCAGCACCCGCCGGTCGCCGGCCCGGTCACGTGCGGAGCGCAGCAGTGGGTGAGGACGCGAGGACGGCGGTACCGCCGCGGGCCGGCGCCAGGCTGTCACGATCAGCAGCAGGCCGACGGCGGCACCCAAGCCGAGCGCGGCGGCGATCATGGTCGTGGTGCCGACGCTCATGGCGTCCACCACCCCTCCGGACGGGACAGCAAGTCCGGATCGAATCCGGCCGCGACAAGGTCGTCGAGAGTGTCGGCACGCAGGGCCCCCGCTACCGGGACGGCGCGGCGGTCCGGGCCGCGGCGGTAGACCTCATTGGAGATCACCGCCCCGTCCTCGGCATCGATCACCTCCCGAATCGAAGCGATCACCCGCGTCGTCCGATCGACGGCCCGGTCGAGGTGCACCACGAAATGCACCGCGCTCGCCACGAGCAGCGCAGTGGCCTCCAGCGGTAGCCGCTCCGGACCTTGAGCGGCATAGGAGGCGAGGCGGGTGAACGCGATCTTCGAACTACTGGCGTGCAGGGTGGCCATGGAGCCGTCATTGCCCTGCGACATCGCGTTGCACATCGGAATGACCTCAGACCCGCGGATCTCGCCGACGATGACCCGGTCCGGCGACATCCGCAGGCCCCAGCGGACCAGCTCCGCCTGATCGATGGCGCCCTCGCCCTCAACGTTGGGTTCGCGGGCCTGCAAGGCGGTGACGTCGGCGTGCAGCTCGGAATCCCGGTCGAGACCGAGTTCGAAGGCGTCCTCGACCGTGACGATCCGCTCCAGCGGGTCCATCTCCGCGGCCAGCCCCCGCAGCAGCGTGGTCTTACCGGCGCCGGTGCCGCCGGTAATCAGTACGTTCTTCCGCGCCCGCACCATCGCGCGCAGAAACCGCTCCAGCCCGACATCGAGCGTGCCGCGGCGACGTAACTGCGGAAGGGTGGCGGTGAGGTAGCCGTGCCGGCGGATCGTGCACGCCGTCACCCCACCCGCCGTCAGGCCGAGGACCGCGAAGAGCCGCTCGCCGCCGGGGAGCTGGAGGTTCAGCGCCGGACTGCCACGATCGAACCTGCGCTCTTCCGACGACGCCCGCCCGGCGAGGGTGCGGATCAGGTCGGTGAGTTCGAGGTTTGACGCCGCCACCGGTGCTACCTGGGCGCGGCGGCCGTCGTTGTACTGCACGAACACCCTGTCGTAGCGGTTGACCGCGATCGTCTCCACCGAGCGATCCGCAAGCAGGGGCTGCAGACCGCCCAAGCCGAACACCTCGTCCAGAACTTGGTCGACGACCCGCTGCTCGGTCGCTGAATCCACCAGGGCACGTCCGGCCAGAAGCTCGGCCTCGCTGTGCCGGGCTACCGCGGTGTCGAGGACTTCGCGGCCTACCTCGCGGCGCCGCGCCACGCTCGACGCACCGCCGCTCGTACGGGACAGGTCCTCGACGCGGCCGGGCAGGTCCGTGGTCAGCGCCTGCCGGAGCCGGGCGCGCAGCCGCTGTTCGGCGTCCTTCGGGCCGGTCGCGGCGGATAGTGCGGCTGGGTGATGGGTCTGAGTCATGCCAGTGGCTCCTTCCCGGCGATGCTGGGCTGATGGCCGTTGTGCCGCGGATCAATCACCCGCGGCGGCGCGGACGCCGGAAGTGGACCGGGCGGGGTGATGAGCACGCCACCGGGCCGGCGCACCTGCTGGCCTGGGACTCCGGTCGGCGTGGTCGCCGGTGGTGAGGCTGTGGGACCGGCGGGTTCGGCCAGGGTGCGGGCGAGAGCAGCGGCGTGGCGGGCAAGGCCACCGTTGTTGCCGCGGCGGCGGGCCGGTGGCGGCCGGTGGCCGGTCAGCGTGGCGGCAGCGACCGGGTCGTGCGGTAGACGCCCGATCGCCGGTACACCCAGCTCACGTTCCACATCCACCGTCGGATAGCCGTCTCCCGTGAGCAGAAGAGCCGGCCGCGGTGTCCAACGGGCCAGCTCGCCCAGGCGTGCCGCGGTGTGGGCGAGGTCGTCGCTCTGAGCGCCGGATACGAGGACCAGGGCGTCGGCGTGGCGTGCGATCGCCTCGGCGGGTGAACCGGGATCGACGCGCCCGCAATCGGCCAGCACCACCACCCCTGGCTCGCGGGCCACGGCGAGCGCCAGCGGTGGCGCGTCAGGGGCGGCGATCAGGGTGGACAGTGCGGCACGCGCGTGCGTGCCACCTGGCGGAGCCACCAGCGCGCGGGCGCCACCGGGCAGGGCCTGGGTGTGCTCCCACGCCACGGCGGGATCACGGGTGCGGCGTGCCGCAGCAGCTAGGCTCACCAGCCCCGGCGTGGCCGGAAGGCCGAACCGCATCGCCAGATCGCCCCCGGACGGGTCGACCTCGGCGACCAGACGGCGCGTGCTCTCGGCGTGCGGCCACGTCATGGCCAGCGCGACGGCCAGAGTGGTCACGCCCGGCGAACCTTTCACCGAACACAAGGCGATCAGCATCACCGCTCACCGCCCGCCGGTTGCATCACCAACGCCAGCTGCCCGGCCGGGACCTGAGCCAGTTGCGACGCACCGACGGTGTCGAGATCCAGGGACACCACGGTCGTCTGGTCTGTGCCCGCCGGGGCGGTCCCGACAACCGTGGCACGCCAGGACATTCCCGGTGTCTGTCCGGTGGCCAAGGTTCCTGCCGCCGTGGCGGCGGTGACGACGACGGTCACCGGGGCCCCGGCAGCCAGCTCGGGCGGGGCCTGCCCCGGTTTCACGACGACCGCGACCACCGCCCGGCCCACCGCGGGGAGCGCGGCAGCGCCCACCGCGTCCGGCGTCAGCAGCGTTCCCGCGCCGAGGCTGGTCGCCATCGGCCTCCCCAGCACACTCGCCGCCCGATTCGCCGGAATCAGAGCCACGCCCGGCGCGGCGGACACATCGATGCTGCGCAGGTCCGCAGGCGTCAGTACGTGCCCGAGCGGGACCGGCTTCGCCAGCGCCAGCACCGAAACCCGGTCCTGGGTGCTGGTCGTCCACCACACCGCGCCACCGACACACAGCACCACCAGCAGCAACCCCGCCACCAGATGCGGCAACCGGCGCCGCCGACCGCGACGCACAGCCGACCTCGACGGCGAACCTGAGGAATCCAGCCACGACACCGGCCGGGCCTCACCGGTCGCGCTGGCGCCGCGCGCGGGACTGTCAGTACTGGTCACGAGAAACCCTCCAGGCATAGCTCGCCCGCACCATGTATTCACCCGGCCAGCAAATGACGCCGCGAATACACGGTCAGGAAAAGGAAAGAGGAAACTGCTGATTCAGTTGGGAACGTCGTCCGGGTTATCCGGTGCCCAAGGCTTGAGCTTCGGCGACCCGGAAAGACGCCGCCGCACTGGTAGTCATGTCCGGGAACGTGCCCGACGCCCCGGCACCCGACCACGTGATCTGCCACGACACCGTCGCCACGGCCGGAAACCGCTCGCCCGGCGCACCGGCCGACGAACGCAGGTAGGTGTGGCCGCAATCGGGGGACGCCGCCCGCGGATTCCCGTGGGCGGGGAACGGTGTGCCCGGTCCAGCGCAGGACACAGTGCTGCCATCGCCCATGGCCCAGGACACCCCGGTCGGGGTCGCGGTCGCGGTGACCGACACCCCGGGTACCGCAGCCGTCGCCGACTGCGGCTGCCACATTGCCCGGTCCAACCACAGCCACGTCGGCAGCTGCACGAGCTGAGTTCCGGCTGGGCTCGACGCGATCGCCGGACTCGGCAACTGCAGCTGCGACCGCGCCTGCGCGGCCAACTCTTCTGGTGAGGGCAGCGAAGCGCCACCCGGTGCCTGACCCTCGGGAATCCACACCGGCGCCCGGTAGAGCGCGTCCCGCTGCCCCTGACCGGAACACTGATAGACGTACCAAGCGCCTCCTGGCCCCTGCGCCGGCACCACATCCTGGGGCCTCGGACCGGCCAGTGACACGAACTGCACCGCATTAGAGCCCCAGCGGTGTCGGTGTAAGCGGATCGTCTGCACACCGTTTGCCGGTGGCTGGTAGTTACTGCGAACGTACGAGCAATCGGCTTGGTTGTTGTCGCCGCCGACAACCCGGTCGCCGAGCGGCGGAGCGACTTTGCCCTGGTTGCCTGCCCGCGATTTCGGGCCACCAGGTTTCAGGCCGGGAGCTGGGCCAGGGATGGGAGCGGAGTGGCCACCACGACCAGCGCCGAGATCACAGGACGGGTTTCCAGCTTCACCGCACCTGACGTTGCCCCAACCGTCGGCCAAAGCCGGACTTGCCGCAGCGAGACAAAGGACGATCGCCGCGGCCGCCGTCAGCGCGGTCCTGCTTATCCGGTGCATGATCCGACCTCGTGTACCGCAAAGGTCGTCACTTTCCAAGAACCGTCGACGGCCTTCTTCACCAAGGCCTCGATTTGCCTGCGTCCGCTTGGCCCGTCGTTGGCTGGTTGACCATTTTCAGCCCGGTACTTGAGCCAGTTTGTCGAGTCGCCGCAGTCGGTGATTGTGACCGAAGTCGGGTTGTCCAGCGGCTCTACCGAAGATGGCTTCGGGTAATTGACAGGCTGCCCTTTTGTGACAAGGCCATTGTAGTGATCGGCGTACAAACTTCGGGAAATGGTCTGCAGCGCCTCGCCTGTAGCGTTTTGAGCCAGTTTTGGTGATTGCCAGTCAGAGGTTGTCGCGGCTTCAGCCATGTCGCTCCACATGCCCAGGTAGGCGGTAGCGGCCTTCTGCTTGGCGATTTCGGAGGGCGAGGCGGGTGTGGCGCTGGGCGCGATTGGCGGAACTGACGGCGCGGATGCCGGGGTTGTACTGTCGTCCGAGCTGCAGGCGCTCAAGCAAAGTCCGGCCGCAGCGGCAAGGCCGGCCAGGGCGAGGCGGGTGCTGCGGCAGTGGGTCATAGCGGTCCCCCGTTTTGTCGACGATCGCAGATCAGTGTGGGCGAGCCGCATCGCCGTGACGCTCCACAGCAGCGGGTCCGCCTCGAGAACGACTTTCGTGGTGATGGCGCTCCGGACAGCAGCTCTCGCGTGAAGTTCACCCGTTGGGTTGAGAGCCGGTCGGCCTGAAGATCGGACGGGCAGGATGGCGTACAAGGTGATCAGACGAGGTGTGGAGGACTTGTGCAGCTGATGGCGAGCAGCTGGTGGTGGAGTTGTGGCGCCGCAGCCGGCCTGGTGCTCGGTGCGGCGGCGAGCGGGCTCACGCGCCGGTTCCTGCGTCAGGAGCGCAAGCTGGCCGCAACGTGGTGGTTCGGCGCGGTGCTCACGGCCGCCGCCCTCGGCTTGCTGGGCTGGCGAGTAGGAGCACGCGGCGAACTCGCCGTCTACGGGTTCGTGACCGTCCTGGCGGTTCCCCTGGCGGTAATCGATTGGTGCGAACACCGACTTCCCCGGGCCTTGATGGGACCTCTGCTTGCCAGCACCATGGTGGGGTTCGCGGCGCTGTGTTTGGTCCGTCGCGACCCCGCGCCGGGTGCACGAGCGCTTGCCGCACTCGTCGCTGCGGGTGGACTGTTCCTTATTCTCGCCGTGACCACCGGCGGAGGGATCGGTGCCGGCGACGTCAGCGCCGCTGCCGTGGTCGGTCTGGTGGCCGGTTGGATCGGCTGGGCCCAGGTCGCCGGGGCGCTGCTTACGGCCTCGCTGCTCGGGTCGGTCATGGTCGCTGTGCCCGGCGTCCGACGCCGTGCTGAAGACGGTGCCGTGGCAGTGCCGTTCGGACCGTGCCTTCTGGCGGGCGCGCTGGTTATGGTGCTGGCGAACGGTTAGAACGCCTGTCGCCGTGGGATGTGACTCAACGCGTGCCTGGCTCGTCATCGTACTTTCCTGCTTTCCTGACAAAGCTGGTAGCGAGGCTGTCCTACCTGCTGGCCCTGTGCACTTACGGGGGTGCTGGGGTGGCGCTTGAGGGGAGGGGCGCCACCCCAGCGGCTTCCGTCGGTCCCCCGGTGACACCGACGGAGCACTTATTGCCGAGCGGGCAGTAGGGGTGCGGCGTGACGGGCCAAACTGGGGCGGAGAGCTTGGATTCCGCCACGCCGCGTCCGGGGTGCCTGCTTCCCCGGAGCGCCAGAGCAACCGCCGATCAGCAAGTCTCAGACCGGTGATGACGGCTCTGGCCAGTCTTGATCACGCGGGGCCGTAATAGCCTGGGATGCAGCGGGTTCCTCCGTTCCACCACGCACCGGTCACCCGCCATCTGATGACCGGCTGAAGATTGGTCTTGCCGGGCCCGACGCAGTAGCGGTAGAGATTGCCCCAGATATCCTCGACGTCCAGCATCACTGTGGATCCGGTACCACCGTCGCAGTGCCGGTACTCTCCCCAGCCCAGATAGCCACATCCCTCGCTGACGGTGACGGGACCGCGAGCCGCCGCTTCCCTTGTCGTGGCAGCGTTCGCCGTCACACCTGACCCCGCGACCGCGAGCGCAGCGATCGCTCCAGCCAGACCATATCGAACCGCACGATTCCGCAAAATTCCAAGCATATCCTCAACCTTTGAGAGTAATGGAAGTGAAATAGCAGAACTTTGAGCCGCCGATCATGCGCAGACTAAATGAAACTGATCCGCAACGACCCGCCTTGTTCTGCCATTAACTATCCATCACTACGCGAAATACGGGAACCCGCCAGGCGAGCACAACGTTGTGCCGATTCTGTGTTGATCTTGCCATGACCCTGTCAAGGCGGAAACGGTTTTCATCAATTAGGAAGGAAGCTGGACTTCACACGACAACAAGGCGCTGGGCACTGGGCGCTGGGCGCTGGGCGCTGCACAGCCAGCCTTTTATTACCGGTCTCCGCTAAATGCCAGATTTATAGACTAGAGAGTGCGTGCCCAGATTGGCAGCACGACCAGCTCGAACCAAGACGCTAAACCGCGCCTACGACGCTTTACCGCACCAACAAAAGAAAGCGACGTACTGCACCTGCAGCCTCGTTCTTCGCTGCCTACTCAGGCTTTCCGCTCAACACGGCGCGCGCGCGAACTTCGTGGGCTCGGGAGTCGCGGAGGATTTCTAGTATATCGGCGGCTTTTTCGAAGGCGGCAGAAGCCTGCGGGCGAAGTCTCAGGACTAGCAGGGAATCCGCTCGGGCGATCAGCGTGTCAGCAAGGTTCCATTGTTGCCACGGACCCTGCCGAAGGGAGGCTGCGGAGTCGAAGTGCGTTAGAGCCGTCCTATGTTCACCTCTGCGCTGCAGCAGAAGGCCGAGACTGTGGTGCGCAAGGCTGTGGATGCCGTCAGAGTTGTGCCTTTGTGCGAGGCTCAGTGCCTCGCGCGCGGTGTCGATGGCTCGCTCGCGATCACCGACCTCGTGGAAAGCAAGCGCGAGTGCCGCCCGGTTCATGACGACGCCGATGCCGTGGTGAAGTGCCTGCAACCGGTCGTCCGCCGCGAGGAACTGAGCGATCGCGTCTCCGTGCCGCCGACTATCGGCGAGGGCGAGTGCCAAGCCATGTGCGCTCCATGCCGCGGGCAGCTCGTCGCCCAGCCCGGTGAAAAGCTCGAGGGCTTGCGTGAGATGTGAGATAGCTTCAGTCGTCCGGCCGAGGTCACGCTCGGCCCAGCCGAGGACCTGCAGGCTGCGAGCGGTACCTGCGGCGCTTTCCGCAGCGGCCGCGGCGTCGAGTCCGTCGTTGGCGGCAATGAGCCAGTCCGTCCAGCTGCGAGTGATGGCGAAGTATGGGAGAAATGCCGTCGGCAGGGCCCACAGGAGGTCCTTCGCGAGGTGGCTGCGGGTGTTCTTCGCGATTTGCAGAGCGGTCGCGACCTCGTTCTGACACCATGACATCGCCTCGTCGAAGCCAGTCCTGTTTTGGTCGAACTCCGCGAGCAGGCTGTTGATCGTCGAGTCACGCCAGTTCGGGATGAGCGAGTTGTTGGCGGCAAGCGCTCGTGCCGTGTACCACCTGAGAACCCGGTCTTGGGCCCTCTCGATATCGCGGAGGTGTTCCTCGACCATGGCGCGCTGATGTGCGTACGCCCGGAGAAGGTAGTCGATGCGGTAGCGACCATCCGGCGTGGGCGTTACCAGGTGAGCCTGCCGAAGCACGGTGAGAAGTGATTCCGCGCGGTCGGGTTCGATGTCGGCGAGGACGGCAGCGGAGCCCGCACTGACGGTGTACGCGGGGCTGATCCCCAGCAGGCGGAACAGCCGTGCCGCAGCCGGTGGCAGAGCGAGGTAGGACAGGTCGATCACGCCATGGATGTTGACCGTGGGATCCGGTGAGGTGAAAAGTTCCAGCCGCTGCCGGTCGGTCGCCAGCTGGGCAGCGATCTTGCCCAAGCTGCTACCTGGCCGCTGTTGGACGTGTTCAGCGACGATCAGGACCGCCATGGGCAGTCGGCCGCAGCGCCGTACGACCGCTTCCGCAGCCACGGGGTCCGCGGCTAGCCGATGACGGCAGGCTCGGCTTGCGAGCAAGGTCAGTGCGTCGGCGACTGGCAAGGCGGGCAGGTCGAGCGACACGCCGCCAGTCCGCAGCAGCAGGGTGGCTTGGTGCTCGCGGCTGGTAGCAACGACGACACTGCCGCCGCCGGGCAGCAGATGCCGCACCTGGCTGTAATCTGCGATGTTGTCGAGGACCACCACGGCGGGGCGTTCGGCGAGGATCGATCGGAATCGTGCGGCCCGGACCTCTAGCGCGCCGTTCAGGTGTGCCTGACCGGCGCCCAATGCCTGCAAGAAGCCGTCGAGTACCTCCTCCGGCGTCCTGGGTGCACCAGGGCCGAGCCCGCGCATATCGGCGAAGAGGCAGCCGCCGGGAAACCGATCCAGGTTTCGGGCGACCCAGTGCACTGCCAGGGCCGTTTTCCCGACCCAGAAGCCTCCCTCGATCACTATCGTGTGGGCGCCCTCCTCTGCCCGGCTCGCGAATGCGGCGTCCATCGTGCGCAGGGCATCTGCCCGTCCGACGAAGCCTGGGACCTCGGCGGGCAACTGCATCGGCTTGTCCCCGCCCGCTGCCCCTTCGGAGCGTTGTTGTTCGGCGAGGCGTTCGAGTTGCCCCTTCGCGTCGAGGACCGTGTCGATCTGCCGCACGACCTCCGGCAGAAGGCGCCGGTGGCCGTGGAGCAGCTTCGATAAGTAGCTCGGGCTGTAGCGAGCTTTCGCGGCCACATCACCCAGGCTCATTCCCCGCTCACGGCGCAGCCGATGTACCGCCTCGGCAAAGCTGTTGATTTGTCGCATCTGCGCCTCCCCATCCGCAGAGCAATCGACCGCGCTAGGCGCGAGCCGCTCTTGCCCCGCTGCGCCGGGGCGAGCCCGGACCTGCCTCCTGCACTGGCGCCATTGCGGTCACCATCAACTTCCTCCGACCTTGAGGCTCCAAGTTCGCTAGCCCACCTGGGTGGCGAACTTTCTCCTCAGTTGAGACTTCGTAGCCCCGAGACTATTCTCAGGAGAAAGTACTTTTCAACTGACGAGAAAGTGATCACCCGATTGGGTGTCTCATCAGTGAAGACACGGCGGTTGTCATGGAGGCCTGGGGTGGCAGAGCAAGCGACGCGAACGCTCGCCGCGAAGCTGAACGACCTCTTCGCGACGAAGAAGCGATCAGAAGGCAAGGAGTACAGCAACGAGCAGGCCGCCGAATTCATTGTTGCCGGTGGGTACGCCAGGACAGCGTCTCAGAGCTACATCTGGGGACTCCGTAACGGCACGAAGACCAATCCAACGAAGAGCTACCTGGAAGGGCTAGCTGCCTTCTTCGAGGTCCCGGTCGCATACTTCTTCGATGACGACGACGAGTTGGTGCGGCAAGTCGACCAGCAGCTGGAAGCGCTGAAGGCGGAGCGCGCCAGGATGGCCAGCGTCTCGGGTGATGAGGAGATTCAGCTGCTGGCGATGCGCGCCGGTCAGCTGTCACCCGAACGCCTGAAACTGGTAAAGGACATGCTCGAACTCGTCTACCAGCAAGAACAAGCCGAGAGGCCTCCGCCACCCGATGGAGGGCTTCCAAGCATCTAGGACAGACCGGCCGTAGCGATTTCTGAGATGCTGCCTGAAGTCGCAGCTGCGAAGGGAGGGTGCGGATGTCAGAACGGCGCATACGCCGACAATGTCGTGAGATGCTGAGCAAGCTTGATATTCGCCCGCCCCTGGACGTCACCGAGCTGTGCCATCAGATGGGCGAGATCCGCGGCAAACCGATCCGTCTGATCGCCTATCCCATCCCAGTCCCCGGCCCTTTCGGCATGTGGATCTCCACACGAGAAGCGGACTACATCCTCTTCCAGCAGGAAACGTCCAAACTGCACCAGGACCACATCGTCCTGCACGAACTCGGCCACATCCTCGGCGGCCATCAGGGCGCTCTCGACAGCGACGTCCTTCCCGAGGGGCTCACAACGCCAGGCACACAGTCACTGAGCGAGCAGTACCCGGATATCGGTGATGACGCGGTGAGACGAGCGCTCCGGAGAACTGCCTACGACACCGAACACGAACGGGAAGCCGAAGCAGTCGCGACGATCATCCTCGAATGGGGGTCCATCCTGAACATCGCGGCCCCACGGCCCTCTGACGGAGCCGCGCGCGGCATGGACACAGCCCTCGGGGCCCGGATCGGCTGGCTATGAGCTGGCTCATCAGCGCCGCGCTGATCTGCTGCCTCTTCGGCGGCCTCGTCTGGAAGGGCTATCAGCTCAGCCGGCAACCGTGGAACCTCCCCCTCCAGGGCATCGTCGGCTTCCTAGCCTTCGCACTTATTGGGCGCATCCTGCGTGACATAGTCGGCGATGCGTCGCTCGTGCGCGGGGGTCCGGTGTGGTCTGCCGTCGCATGGCACGCTCCCACGTCGGCCGCTGTTTTCTCCCTCCTGTTCTTCTTCGATGCGGCGACGCTGCCTCGACAGGTGGCCAAACGCCGCACTCGTCGCAACCTGATGGTGCTCGTCACCGCCGAACTCGTCATGATCGGCACGGCCGCCTCGGCGCCGGCGTCACGGTCCGTTCCGCACATGTCGATCATCTACTTCGCCGCCAATCTCTTCATGGGCTGCGCGCTCGCAGCATGCGCGGTCTCGGCACTGCGCTACGCGCGCCAGGCCGAACGACGGCTGAGCATGGGACTCCGCGTCGCAGCCGTCGGCTTCGTCCTGGTTGCGGTGACCAGCGGAATATTCGCCGCGATCGACGTCGAATACTGGTTCACCGGGACCCTGTTCATGGACATAGTCGGCGTGAACGGGACGCTTTCGTTCACCGGCATCGTCGCGATCGTCGGCGGCCTCCTCTATCCGGCGGCCCGCATGCGGCTGACCGCCATACGTATCTGGTGGCGGCAACGTCGCGCCTACGAAGCACTTGAGCCATTGTGGACAGCTCTCCACCGCGCATTCCCTGAAGATGAATTTCTCCGTGCCTCCACCACGCCGTGGGACTCCCTCCGCGTATGGGACGTACACCGGCGCTACTACCGTCGGATGATCGAATGCCGAGACGGACTCGTCCGAATCAGCCCACGCGTAGCGAAGCTCCGCGAAGATCACCCAGCCGACACACCGCTGTCAGAGCTCATCGCCGAAGCGCTCCACGGATCCCCCAACGACCACGGTGAGCATCAGCGGGCCGTCCCTCTCGCAATCCCGGACACCAACTCAGCACACGACGAGGTCGACGAACTCGTAGCGCTCTCACGTGCTTTTGCTGCCAGACACTCAGCTACCTCAGGGAGGGCCGCGTGACGCATCACGCGATCATCGTCGGCGGCGGCATCGCAGGATCCGCAGCCGCCATCGCGCTGCGCAAGGCCGGCATCACAGCCGAAGTCTATGAAGCTCGGCACGACGGAGGCGACTACAGCGGAGCCGCACTACGTCTTCCACGCAACGGTCTCAACGCCCTGCGCGCCATCGACGCACACGACATCGTCGCCGACATCTCCTACCCCGTCGCCAACACCGAACTCAGCTCGGGCACCGGCCGACATCTCGGCACGGTCTCCTTCACCGGCAACGGACACGACGACGTCCCCCGCACGATGCCCCGCGCCCGCCTCGCCCGCGTGCTGCGCTCCGCGGCCGCCGACCGCGGAGCGGCCATCACCATGAACAAGCGCCTGATAGCCGCTACGAGCCGCTCCGGCAGCGTCATCGCAACCTTCGACGACGGATCCACTGCCGAAGGAACCGTGCTCATCGGCGCGGACGGACTCCACTCCACAACCCGCAGGCTGACCTTTCCCTCCGCGCCAGAACCCCACTACGCCGGAAACCACCTCGTCTACGGCTACGCCCCCGCGAGCACCGCCGCACCTCCGTCGCCGGACGCCTTTCACATCTACTGGGGGCGGAAGGCAACGTTTGGCTACACGACGGCCGGCGGCGACATCTACTGGTATGCCAATATCGCTTCACCAGAGCCTCTATCACCAGAGGAGCCGCGCGACACCAGCACCTGGCGCCAACGTCTCGTGAAGCTCTTCCGGCGCGACCGTACGCCAGCTGTGGACATCATCCGAGCCGCCACTGTCATCCTCCCCTCCAGTACGCGCACGCTCGACACCCTGCCGACCTGGCACACTGACCAGATCGTCCTCATCGGCGACGCAGCCCACGCCGTCCCACCAGCCACAGAACAAGGCGCAGCGCTAGCCCTCGAAGATGCAGTTGTCCTCGCCCAGCAACTCGTTAGCAGCCGGGTAGCGACGGCACTCGAAGCGTTCGAAGCCATGCGACGCGAAAGAGTAATTCGAGCCGGGGCAAGCCGCCGCAGCCGCACGACACACCGACGCGGCAAACCACGATGGATCGAACAGCGAAGCCGCGATCGCAGAATCGCCCAAGCCGTCCAAAGCGGCGCCATGGACCCACCAACGTGGCTACACGAGCATCAAACCGTTTGGAACTAAGCAGATTCAATCATCTCTGCCTGAATCATTTCTATAGCCACCGCACCGCTACAGAATTCGACCGAACTCAGCATAATATGTCGAACCTTCAAGAAGTGCTCGATGCGCCAGGCTCACTCGTCGAGCCATTGATGGGCGAAGGTGTTGTTTGGCTGCGTCAACGTGGAGGAACTCAAGACGGCTGACCTCGTTGGCCGCCGGTCGAATCGCGTCGATCTGTTCGCCGCTTAGGACACCGCCGTCAAAAATGAGCTGGACACTGTCTCGCCACACGCCATGAGTCGGCATCCAATCGAGAAGTAGCTGCCGACCGATCTGCAAATCGATCCCGAGTTCCTCTTGAACCTCGCGATAGCAAGCGGCAAGCGGCGATTCCTCGTCCTCTGTCAAGCCTCCCGGTATGTCCAGAAACGGCTTGTAGGTCGGTGATATGAAGAGGATCCGACCCGAATCGTCACGGATGAGCACACCGGCTGCAACGTTCTTTCGCGGCAGCCGCTCGGCGATTCCCACGTTGAACTCAGGCTCTGGATCGCCTTCGTCCTTCAAGTCGTGCTGGAAGACCGTGCGATCGCCGCAGTGACTGGGCTGCTCATGCGTCAAGGTGCCTCACTTGGTAGGAGCGTGGCCACCGTCTCTGTCAACTCGCGTACAGGCCGCAGCTGCCGATGCCCTTCAAGCTGGCTGAGCAGGTCGCGGACGATGTGATGCGAGCGCTTCGAGTTGGCGGCCGCAGCGGCTTCAGCCGCCATCGTGCCATAGTGAGCACATCGCTCCACATCCTGTTCGAGCAGGGCAGCCTTAGCGCGTTGCCCAGCTGCGAAAACCTCGCGACGCACCTGCCCCTGGGTCCTGCCCGCCAAGACCTCCAAGTACGGTTCCGCCGCGCGGACATCGCCTAGCTCTAGCCACGCCGAGCTGGCGAAGCTCGCAAGCACCGCGTCGTCCCAGTGGGCCATCCAGTAGGGCGTTTCTTCTGCTGAACCGTGATGGTCGTACGACTTCTCACCTCGACGTAGGGCCTCGGTACTCCCCCTGTAATCACCAAGGGCCGCTGATGCAGTTGCTTCGAGCATGGCCGCTTCGGTCTTTACTGCCGCGATGGAGCCGGACGATGCAGTCTCCTGTGCAGCCCGCGCAAGGGTCAACGCCTGGTCAGGTCGATCAAGGTATAACGCCTGATGGCTCATGGTGGCGAAAACGAACGATCCATATGCAGGATTACCCGCTTCTTTGGCAAGCCGGAGAGAGTGTATAAAATAGTGCTGCGCGAGACGGTGAAGCTGAGAGTCATAAGCCATGTATCCGACAACCTCGGCTAATACTGCCGAGGCTTGGAATAGCTCGCGGCGCACCGAATCAGATGCAGGCCTCCGAAGCACTGGCAAAACACGGCTGACTAGATACTTTACCGCCAACCCGCGGCAGTAGTCTCCACCAAACTGGCGGTCGAGGCGATCAAGCGCAGCGGTCGTCGCTTTGATCTCGTCGATGTCGCGCACGCTTGCCGGGGCCCCGGTCGTCGGCACATCGAAATCCTCCGCACCTAAACGCCATGCGCGGACCGCCTGAGCAGGAAGGCGCCCCTCAAAGACACGCATACTGGGCTTCGTGTCCGCCCCATTGTCAACGCGAACTACTGCTTCCAAGGTACTCAAGGCATCATCAAGTGACTGGGCATACCGGGGTGACGCCGTTAGCTCTGATGACGGAGCCAGCCGGGAAGGGAAGAGCAGGACCTCCAACTCGGCCAGGCTCACTTTGAGCAGCTGGGCAATGCGCGGCCGTCGGTACGGCTGCGGAGTCAAGGCGCCCCGTTCCCAACGCCCGACGGTTGAGAACTCCACCCCGACTGCTCTTCCGAAGCTCTCTTGGGTGTAGCCCATCTGCTCGCGCCGGTCAGCGAAGGCAACTCGCTGGTCCCCCATGAACATCACCTCACCCGTCGGTCAACGTCACGATAGCCAGCTATCCGTCAAGTCTGATCACCCGCTCGATGAGCTTTACCCATTCGGACTACGAGCCCACATTAAGGTATTTGCGCAGTTCAGACCCAGTGACGCCTCATGGTCGCCTCATAGTCGCCTACTAGCCGCTCTGGCTTTCAGGTGATCATCGAGCGTTCACTAGCTTCTCCGCAATCTGGACGGACGTGCGCCGCGCGGGGTGGATGAGCGGCGTCCGCGGATGTGGGCGTCTCGCTTGGTAACCCAACTGCGAGTGCACCCACAGCAACCCGTGTCAGACGATCCGGAATCGGCCGCAGGCGTGCGTATAGCGCTGACGTCAACACGCCTCTATGGAGGAGTAAATCCATGCCCCACTCGCACGATGCCGTCACTACGGCTCAGCTTCACACCGTTAGCGGCGTCGACTACGCCGCCGTGTTCACCGCCGCTGCCGTGTGGTTCGCCGAGCCGGCGCAAGCTGACGTGGCGATTTGGAGCCTTGAGCTAGACCAGCAAGGTCGGCTGTACGTCGAGTCCGACGAACGTCTCTATCTCGAAATCTATTATCAGCGCTTTGACAAACCGCACCTCCAACGGGAGGCGCATTGAGCTGGGCAGCAGGTGCACCGATGCTGATTTCCCATCCGCAAAGCTTCGAAAACTGGGCAGGTCAGCGTGGGAAACGACCTATGTACGCCCCATCGCCGCCACATATCCGCTCTGGACCAGGACCTATCACGAATGTTTAGCTAATCTGCGCCCACGGACCGCCGCCAAACCGGTACCGCATAAGTACTTAACACCGTGAGGCTTACAAGAAGGCTTTAATAAACCTGCGCGGATAAGAATCCGACGCAACAAATCAATTAGGGACTCGCTGACTATTGGAGTACTGATGCTCTTCCAGCGATTCGTGGCGCCACGCGCGTCACGATACCCAAAGACTCAGCTCGCTGTGTCGTGTTTGTTCGTGCAGCCGGTGTGTCGACGGGAATGGAGTAGGGACACCGCGCGAGGTGGTGCCGAATGACGAACACCGAATCCTGGTCCATCGCGTGCCGTGACGTGACCGGACGTGAACGGGAGCTGCGTGTTGCCGTGCGCGACTCGGAGGTGGTAGTCGTGACTCCCTCAGGGGGGAGCGCGATCCTCGACTACGGGGCCGCCGTGGAGTTCCGCTCTGCCGTCGTGAAAGCCACTGAGGTGGTAGCCGCGCCCATGTCGGCCACATCTGACGCCGTAACAACCACGGACACGACGAGCACGGCAGAGCAGAACCTTGGCGACCTTCCCCCAATCGCCGAGGAGCGCCCTGATCTGTCGTCATGTCGCGGCGGGGCCATGACCCCGCTATCTGGTCCCGCCGCGATCCCCGCCGCCGAGGGCGAGGGCGCATGATCCCCTTGGGCATAACGGCGAGCGCCGCGCTGACCTTCATCTGTTGCCTGCTGCGGATGGCATGGCGGCGACGGCAACGAGCCGAGTCCGCCTACGCGGGTGCGCACCGCCGCGCGCCGCGCCAGCCCCCCAACCGGGTCCTGAGGTATGCGATCGCGACCGCCGGGACCCACGGCCTCGGCTTGATCAGGAAGACCGAAGGCTCATGAGGCGGCCAAGTCCCACCCTGCCCGCCGCCGCCTTGCTTCGTCGGCTGGGTTGGCAGCACCGCAGGGTCCACTGCCGCGACGGCGACGGCCAGAGGTCCGCACTGCACCTACGGCGGCGCACTTCCGCGGACGTCGAAATCGAGCTGCCAGGCGGGCGACTCGCTCGGCTGACCAACGTTGAGGCCGGGCAGCTCCGTGCGGCGCTGCGCGACGTCCTGCTCGCGGATCAACCGTCGCACCGAGCGGGCGCCGTCTAGCCAGACCACGCGGGCCATGCCTTATCGGCTGAGCACGTCCGCGACACCGACTGCGGTCGGGCGGGAGCGGTTACACGACGCCTCCCGTTCGGCCGCGCCCAACGCCCAACTCTTTCGAGGAGAAACGAATCATGACCACCGTCACTGACGCTCCACCCGCGCGGCCCAAGCAGGAACCCTGCCAGCGTGTGCGGGACTACCGCGACGTATTCGCGTGGCCAACCACCATCGACAGCGTCTCCGGCGACGTCTACCTCCAGCTCGGCACCACCGTCGACGCGCTCATCATGCGCGCCGGGTTCGGCGCGGAGGTCAACGGCTTCCTCACGCGGCACATGTTGCGCGTGCCCGTCATCGTGGTTCCAGGTGACCCCAGTTCCTGGATCTTCCTTACCCAGCCACGAACGACCATGCGCATGTCATCGTGGGGTGACCTGGTGCGTACTCAGGTCGGTTGGAAACGACACGGCGACACTGTTCTGCTTCCCGCGTCGGACAACGTGACTGACGGTGTCCGGTGGCTTGAACGACCACAGCCGCACATGACACTTCCGTCGTGGACCACGGTGGCCGACGCTGCCCGCTGGACGTCCTCGCCGTGCGGGACGTGGTGAGTATGCCGTTCGATCCTCCTGACCAGCACCCGCGGCACGCCATCGTGATCGCTTCGGGAGGCCTGGACTCGACTGTGCTGGCGTACTGGCTCGCTGCGCTCGGTACCAAGCTGACGCTGCTGTCGTTCGATTACGGTCAGCGGCACCGGGTCGAACTCGAACATGCGGCGGAGATCGCACGGCTGCTCGACTGTCCACACGAGATCGTCGACCTGGCGGTGCTCGGCCAGCTGCTGGCAGGTTCGGCCCTGACCGACGGCGACGTACCGGTGCCCGATGGCCACTACACCGACGCGTCGATGCGGGCGACGATCGTCCCGAACCGGAACGCGATCATGCTAGACATCGCGGTCGCGCTGGCCGTCGTCCGCAAGGCCGACGTAGTCGCGTTCGGCGCCCATGCGGGAGACCACGCCGTCTACCCGGACTGCCGCCCGGAGTTCGTCAAGCAGTACTCCAGGTCCGCACGTATCGCCAACGACGGGCTTCTGGACGACAGTTTCGAGATCCTCGCCCCGTTCATCACCCAGAGCAAGACCGACATCGTCCGCCTCGGCGCGGCATTCGGCGTGCCGTTCGAGAAAACGTGGTCGTGCTACCGAGGTGGGGCGACGCATTGCGGGACCTGCGGGACCTGTACCGAACGCAGGGAGGCGTTCCAGCGGAACGGCATCTCCGACCCCACCAACTACGGCAGTGCGTGAGGAGATGACACCGATGGTGGAGGCGGAGTTCGGATCACCGATGGGGCCTGGGCGGGGCCGTCGTTCCCGGTCCCACGGCTCGCGCGTGTCGGGTAGCGAGCCGGTACAGCGTGGCAACGGGATCGTTCCTGCCGCCCAAGCACTTAGCACGGTAGCGCACCGGGACATACTCGCGCCAGCGTCCCCGGCCGCCCTGCCGCAGTCGCACTCGCTGATGCCCCTGCTGTCCGAACCGCGCCTGCGCCGCGCGTTGCGCCAGTGCGGCCGGCGGGCCTCCTCCCCGGGTGCCGACGGCATGACCTGGGGGCGTCTTCGCGGCGAGGCCGACGTGCTGCTGCCGCATTTGGCCCTCGAACTCGCCGAGGGCACCTGGCTGCCCGGTCCAGTCCGGGAGGTGGAGTTATCCACTTATACCGGCAAACGGATGCACACCTTTATCCCCACCGTGCGGGATCGCCTGGTGCACCGCGCGCTGCGCAACGCGATCGAGCCGGTGCTGGAAGCCAGTGCTTTTCACGACTGGGTCTCGGGGTTCCGCCGACGCCGCAATCGCATCACCGCGTTGCGCCAGGCCGTCGCGCATCATCAGGGAGGATTCCGATGCGTCGCCGATCTCGACGTCGCGTCGGTGTCCGAAGGTGCGACGATCGACGAGGTCATCGACTGGCACGCCGAGCACATCCACGACGGCACTTTCCTGGCCCGGTTGCGTACAGCGCTCGCCGCGATGCCAAGCCCGATCACGGCAGGATCCGGCCTGGCTCCGCTGCTGATCAACCTGCGTTTGTCCCAAGTGGACAAGCAGTTGGCGCAGCTTCGGGTCGTCCGCTTCGCCGACAACTACGCAGCTTTCACCCCAACGCGCGAGGAAGCACACGCGGCCTTTTGCACCATCAGCGACGCGCTGCTGAGACTTCGGCTCCGCCCCAACGAGCGCAAGAGCCGTATCCGGAACGACGCCAATGTCGAAGACCTGTTCCTGATCGGCGGCTGAGCCATGCACCTGGAATGGATCAAGATCACCGGCGGGGTGTGCGCGTACGGGGACGCCGGGCGCCCCGTCAAGGTCCCGACCCTGCTGTGGACACGCACCCCGCTCGCCTACGGACACCTCCCGAGTGATCAACCTGGTTCCGGGTGGCGATATCCCGTCACCGAGATCAGCCACGCCGAAGCGATCCAGATCGCCGGTCGCTTGGGCGGCCGGCTGCCTCGCTCCGCGGAATGGGAATGGATGGCCGCCGGGTCCGTCCGCCGCCGCTGGCCGTGGGGCGACGCCTCCTGGCAACCGGCGCTCGCGAACCTGCGCGATTCCCTGCACGACACGGTTACCCCGGTCGACACGCATCCTGCCGGGGCCACACCCGAAGGCATGCTCGACGTCGCGGGGAACGTGTGGGAGTGGACCGTCAGCACCGCGATGGGCGACGGAGTCATCATCCGAGGCGGTTCCTACTCGGCGCCGCCGCTGTACGCGCAATGCACGTTCCTCAACGCCGCCCCCGCTGAATTGCGCTCGCGTGGCATCGGCATGCGGGTGGTGCGCGAACTATGACACCTCTTCCGCCTAACGGGCGCGTCCTCGAACCCGGCCGCGGGCTGATCATCCTCAGCTGCTCACGGCGCAAGATCGTCACCGCCGCGCCGGTCGCGGCGCTCGACCTCTATCAAGGCGGGTGCATCCCGAGCGCGCGGGAACACTTCGCCGCGGACGCCGCGCTCCGAGCCCGGATTCGCATCATCTCCGGCGCCCACGGCCTGCTGCGCCCTGAGACCCTGATCAGCACCTACGATCACCGGCTCACGACCCGAGCCGAAGCCACCCGCCTGCACGAGCAGACGGTCGCTGCGCAGCTGGACGCCGAACTCGCCGAGACACCCTCGCCACGGCATGTGCTGATCCTGGTCGAGCCGCTGTACCTGCACGCTCTCCAACGTGTGTTCGACCACACCGCCCGATTCCGACAGATCACGATCATCCCGGATCCGAGTGCATGGCATGACGGACTGCCGCATCTTCGAGACTGGGGATGGGCATGAGCACGCTGCACGAAGGATTACTGCACCGCAACAACTTTCACACCAGCAGTACCCGAAGCTGGGAAGCGACGTCGGGCATCGGCTGGCACGAACCCACGCCCTCAAGCCTCCCGCTAGCCGCCGTACGCGCCCTCTCGGTCGTCATCCCGGCCCGCAACGTCGGCTACTGCCTTCCGGCCGTGCTCGACGCCTTGGAGGGCCAGCACCACCGGTACAGGTTCGAGGTCATCGTCGTCGACGACGCCAGCACCGACGCCACAGTCGCCATCGCCGCCGTGCACCCCATCGTCACCACCGTCCTGCGGATCCCCGAACGCGCCGGCGCGGCCACCGCACGCAATCTCGGCACCGCGCTCGCCCGCGGGCAAACCGTCCTCTACCTCGACGGTGACATGGTCCTGCCTCCGCACGTGATCACCGACATCGCCGCCCGCGCGACCGACACCACAGTGCTCGTCGGGTTCCGCCACAACCTCCCCTACGACCTGCACCAGGGCGGGCGCCGGGTGCTGGCCGAGCACCCGGACCTCGCGGCGGACCACCGCGTCGTCTGGAGGCCACCGGTCGGCCGACCGCTGCTCTACACCGGCATCACCCTGGACAAGCCCCTCGACGGCCGTCCACTGGATCACACCCACGACTTTCTTGACCTCGGCTACGGCCGACGCTACGTCGACTGGGATCTCCCCCGCATGGTCGTCACCGCCCTTGCCGCCGTTCCCCGCGCCGCCGTCCTCGAGGTCGGAGGGTTCGACCCCGAGTTCGGACGAATCGGCTGGGGCATGGAAGACACCTACCTCGGCGCGTGCCTGATCGCGGCCGGGCTGCTGGTCATCCCGCTCCGGCAGGCCGTCGGATTCCACCTCGATCCCCCGGACGCCGACCGGCAATGGCAGCACAAACTCGCCAGCTGGCCCGCCACCCTCGCCCGCTACTGGGACCTCATGCGGTGCCCCGCCCCCTCCGGCCGCTCCCGAGCATTCATGTCCGACATGACCGAACTGCTGCACACCTGCGAGGTACTGCGATGACCCCGTCAATTCCAGCGATACCCACCACGATGCGCACCTTCGCGGCGCGCAAGCACGGCAACGAGTACGTCGTCCATGACCCCCTCAGCGGACTGACCCACCGCGCTGGCGCCGCACTCGGCTCCGGACGCGTCCGGTTGTCCAGTACTGAGGTCGCTTCCTGGCCGGAAATCCACCCTGCGGCCGTCCAGACGGGCATGCCGATCAGCGTGTGCTGGTCGCCCCTAGTGCGCTGCAACCTGGCGTGCCCGTACTGCCTGGACGACAAGGCCGTGCCCGAACTGGCCGGGCCCGAGCGCTACCGCATCGCGAACCTGCTCGCTGAGTCCGCGATCCTGGGTGTGGACATCTCCGGCGGTGAACCGCTGCTGCTGCGCGACCTGCCCGAACTGATCGACGTACTCGTCGCAGGCGGCAGCGCCGTCAGCGTGACGACCAACGGAACACACCTGGCCCGCCGAGCCGACGCCCTGGCCGCCCGCGTGGACGCCGTACGGGTAAGCCTGGACGGACCAGATGCGGAACGCCACGATCGGTGGCGCGGTGCAGGCAGTTTCGATCACGCCATCGCCGGTATCCGCGCGGCGATCGCCCTCGGCATCCCCACACAGATTCAGGCCGTGCTCCTGCGTTCCACGGCCCGGGGCAGCGTCCGAGCGATGGTCGACCTGGCCGCCACTCTAGGGGTGACCGGGGTGACCTTCCTGCAGATGCTGCCCCTCGGGGAAGGCGCCGCCCTGGCCGAAACCGAGCAGCTGACCGATGACGAAGCTCTCGCTCTCCTCGCCGAGCTGAGCACCGTGACCATGCCCGTACGCCTGCGTACTCGCGAAGCCGCCGGAGGCTTCACAGTGATCCGCGCCGACGGCCAGATCTGGCGCAACCAGCCGGGCGCACACGCCATCAGCTCCCTCTATCCCCTGCGCACGGCCAGCGATCTCGCACTGACCACACGGGACGGCTCAGCGTGAACGGCCCAGCAGACCACGTCGAATCGGACCAGCTCGCAAGCACACGCCGCATCACGGAGGGCAGACCATGAACACGCCGACAAGCGAACAGCTCGACCAGTTCGCGCGCGCCCTGGGCGATACCCTGCGGTCCGCGCGGCGTGAACGCGGCTGGACACGCAAGCAAATGCGAGCCGCGATGTACGCACGCGACGATGACCTTTCCTTGCAAACGCTCGCCAGCTATGAGCTCGGAACACGCCGAATATCCGTCGAGCGGTTGATCGAAGTATGCGCCGTGCTGAAAAAGCAACCGGACGAGCTACTGCGCCACGCGACCAACCTGGCGTTCAGCGGTCACTACGGCACTCGCATCACCGTCGACCTTCTTGGCCTCGCGCACACCACTGATCCCAGGTTGCGGCCTCTCCAGCAATGGGCGCGGATCCGGGTCCAGCAGTCCCCGGCGGCGGAACGGGCCCTGGTCGAAGAGTTCGACGCCACCGCGCTGTCGGCGATGGCCAGCATCGCCGAGACCACTGTGTACGACCTCGTTCAAGCCCTGCAAGAGCTCCGTACCACCCACGACCGAAGCTCCCAGCCAGCTGAGGCGCTATCTCCCGCACTGTAAGGAACGAGCCGCGAATGACCACAGCACACCGCGACTTCGATTACCGCCAGGTCTGGCGTGTGACACCAGAGACTCTCCGCGACGCCACAGCGCTCCTGACGGACGCGATCCTGCGTGATCACGCATCGATCGAGCGTGTCATCGGTCTTGCCAACGGTGGGATCTCACCCGCGCACCTCATCGCCACCACCCTGGGGATGAACGCCCGCATCGTCCGTGCCCGCCACAACACCAGCGACGGCGCCTACCAGCAGGCAACGGGCGAGGTGTCCCTCGATCTCACCCCGCTGACCCGCACCCTCAACGGTCAACGGCTCAAAGGCCGTGTGCTGGTAGTGGACGACATCTGCGGCAGCGGCGCCACCCTGCGCCGCGTCCACGACGACCTCACCCCCTTGCTCAGCCCGGGCGCCCAGCTCCTGACCGCGGTCCTGTGCCTCAACACCGGCGCGAGCACGCTGCCCGACTACTCGATCTGGACCGTCTCCGACTGGGTCGTCTTCCCCTGGGAACAGCCACCCGCCGACCACGACACCACACCGCTGCCACCGCCGAAGAAGGCCCTCCGCCATGCCTAGCGCTCCCCCGCTGACCGTCGCGTTCGTCCTGGCCTCCTACACCCCGAACGCGCCGGCCGGGATCGAACGCGCCACCGCCGCTCTCGCCCACGGCCTGCGCCGGCTCGGCCACCGCAGCCTCATCCTGACCGCCGCCCCCATCGACACCCCGGACGACACCGTGATGCGGGTGACCTCGGTAGGCGTCACCTTTCCCTGCGACGACAACGAACTGCGCGACGCGATCACCACCCACGGCCAAGACGCCCTGCTCGCCGCCGAACTCTGCGAGATCTACCGCGAACACCGGGTCGACGTCGCCGTCTACACCGACGGCTTGTGGGGACTCGGCAGAGCCGCACCGGTCAGCCGGGCCCGCACGGTACTGGCGATGCACGTCGTCGGGCACGACCAGGACCTCGAGCCCGCCCTGAACCGTGCAGACCTGGTCATCGCGCCGTCTCAGACGGTGCTCGCCCAGGCGCGCGGTCGCGGTTACGACACCAGCGGCTGGCAGGTCGTGCCCAACGCCTTGCTGCACGCCCCGGCACCACCACCCGCCTCGCGACGCGAGGCTCTGCGACGGCACGGCCCGATCCGGGTCCTGTCCAGGCTCGGGCCGGAGAAGAACGTCCGGGCCTTACTCGACGCCGGACGGCTGGTTGACCGCACGGTCGAAGTGATCGTCGGAGAGGCAGGGTTCGAGACCACTGCCGGTGGCCAGGCGGCCGAACTGGACCAATGCCGCTACGCGGCGGCGCACCTCACCCTCGGCACCGTCTGCGGCGACGGCCTCGACTGGGATCGGGTGCCGGCCTGGCTCGCGCAGGCGGCGGTGGTGATCGTGCCCTCGCTGCGCGAGACCTTCGGGCTGGTCGCACTGGAGGCCATGAGCGTCGGGACCCCGGTCGTCGCCTTCGACGTGGGCAACCTGCCCGCCTTGGTCGGCACCGGCGGCGACGCGGGCGGAGCGATCCTCCCCCGATCGTGGGGTGAGCACGGCCTCTGGCGCGCCGCCGAACAACTACTCGCAGATCCAGTACGCTACGCACACCTATCCAGGGCTGCGTACTACCGCTCGCGGGACTATCTGCCCACCACAGTCGCCGAGACATTCGTAAAGGCGGTGCGGTGATGCCTGCTGGTGTCCCTTTGCTCCTCGTAGACGGTCACAACTTGCTCTGGCGCGCGGCGTTCGGGTTCCCCGCCGCGATCCTCTCCCGCGACAAAACCCGCGACCTCACCGCCGAGTTCGGGTTCTTCGCCCTGCTCCGCGTCGCGATCCGCGAAGAACTACCGGAACCACCAGAGGTTCTCGTCGTGTTCGACGGCGAGCACGGCGCCGCCGACCGCAAGGACAGCGACGCCGACTACAAAGCCAACCGCGTCATCGACGAGGCCGCCCTCAAACCGTTGCGCGCGATCCCGCACGTCCAGCAAGCCCTGACCGGCTACGGCATCGCCTGGATCGAGATCGACACCGCCGAAGCCGACGACGTCATCGCCACCCTCGTCGCCACCACCCGCGCACGCGAACCCGGCCGCCGGGTCTGGATCATGTCCGGCGACCGCGACTTCTACCAACTCGTCGACGAGCACGTCCGCGCGCTCAACACCGTCATGAAACGCGGCCGGCGGCACATCGGCCCCGCCGAGGTCACCGAACGCTACAACGTCACTCCCGCGCAATGGCCCGACTTCTGCGCCCTCAAAGGCGACCCCGCCGACAACATCCCCGGCGTGCACGGGATCGGTGAGGGCACAGCGGCCACGCTGCTGGCAGGCGGGCTGCACCTCGACCAGCTCTCCGGCTCCGGACGACTGACCGGCGCCAGGAAGGCCAAGGTCACCGAGACCTGGGAACAAGTACTCGCCTGGCGCGAGCTCATCCGGATGCGCGCCGACCTCACGCTCCCACTCCATCCGACCGGCGATCCCACGCGCGAACTACCCAGACCAGCCGACGTCATCGAGAAACTCGGACTCTGGTGAGCAGCGTGCCGTTCACCACGCCAGCGTCCGTGCTGACCGTGATGGCTCACCCCGACGACGCCGAACTCTGGGCCGGCGGAACCCTCGCACGCTGCTCCGCCTCCAGCGCCGCCGTCACCATCGCCGTACCGCACCACACCGAACCAGGACGGGATACCGAAGCCGCGGCAGGGGCCGCGGCTCTGGGGGCCACGCTGTACCAGTACGACCACCCCGCCGCGGCCACGCTGCGGGAACTCCTGCTCGAGGTCCGGCCCGAGGTCGTCATCACCCACCCACTGCGCGACGTGCACGCCGAACACCGCACGATCGCCGACACACTCGTCGCGGCCCTACCCGACGTCGTCATAGCCACCGGATATCCACGCCGGGTCTACGCCGCCGACTCCTACAACAGCCTCACCCTCGACGGGCCCATTCCCCCGCACACCATCATCGACATCACCGATACCCACGAACAAAAACAGCGCGCCCTCGCCAAGCACGCCTCCCAGCCGATCACCGATCACTTCGGACCGATGGCCGAGACACTCGCACGCCTGTGGGGAAGCCGCATCGGCGTCACCCATGCTGAGAACTTCGTCCCGCTGCCCGTACTCGGACGCCTCCCAGCCGCCCCCACGCTGTGATCCGCTGCTTCACGTCGTGTAGCGAGCAACCTCATCTGTCCATATCGGACGTGACTGCGCCGCGAAGGGCGGAAAGAAGGTGCGACCAGTCGAAGGTGGCCAGGCCGTCCTCGGCACGGGTGGTGATCGTGTCCGGGTCAAGCAGCGTCACACCGGCTTTCGCGAGCCGGGCGACGCTGTCCACGTAAGCGGGATGCCTGCGAAGGGCAGGTTTGACGCACGGAGCCGCGACGATGGGGGCTTCAGTGCCGAGCATCTCGTTGAGCACGCCCAACGCGAACGAGTCGCTGATACCTGCAGCCCACTTGTTCACCGAGTTGAAGGTCAGTGGCGCGGCGAGAACAGCATCGGCTCGCGGAAGCGACTTCTCCTTCTGGCGAGGCGGCCGCGGATGTACCCGTGTCACACATCCCGTCGCCGCAGCCAGAGCGTCGAGGTCAACCCATGAGGCGGCCGTCAGTGTCGCGATCACGCATACTGTCCAGCCGTCGGCCGACAGCCGGGGAATGAATTCCTCGAGCCGCAGCACCGGCGGCGCTGCCGAGGCCACCAGATAGAGACACTGTTGCGCAGGGGTCACACCGCGGCCCCTGCTCGCACCGCGAGTCCACGCAGAGCGGGCACCTCGACGCGGCGCTCGCGGGCCAGCAACTCCGTGATCAGCGATCGCGCGTTCGAGTTGGCCTGAACCAGTTCAGGAGCCACACGCTCGGTCTCCAGCAGATGGATCACCGCCTGCGGGTCTTCATTGAGCCGTGTATGCGCCCACGCGCTGTCCAAGTGGAACTGCGCCTGGCGACCGTTCAGGCCGGCCGGCAACCCAGTGATGTCCAGCTGCTCCGCTGTAGCCAGCGCCCGATGGGGATCGTTCAGAGCGACAGACACCGCCGTACGATGAATTAGCACGTTCGACGGACCGAACGCGGTCCACCCGATGTTGCCGTCAACGCCGAGTCGCACCGCGAGTTCGTCAGCGTGGTCGAGCCGTTCGTCCGCTTCGGCGTGATCAGCGCGGCGCGCAGCGATGACAGCGCCGATCAGGGTCAACGCGCCCCGCCAGGTCGTGCTCGCCGCGTCCTGATCTCGCAGAGCGGCAGCGGCGGACACCGCCAGCTCCTCGGCGTCCCTCATCTGTTCGGATCCCTCTGTGCCGCTCGTGCGCAACAGAGCACAAGCTCGTTGATACGCCGCCGCAGCAAGACCGAAGGTGTCCTCAGCGGTTTCAGCCGCCATGCGCGCTAGCTCAGCGGCAGCCAGCCCCGCTTCGCCGTCACCCCTTTTCGTCGCCAGCTTGGCCGCGACGATCTCCAGGCTGCACTGCAGCCTGCGTGCTTCCCGTCGCTTCTGCGCTGGTATCTCGATGATCAGGTCGTTGACAGCTTCCCGGACCGATGGCAGTCGCTGGGCGACATCGGCATAGCGGGCGGCCTGATATCGCCGGTGAAGGTCCGCAATCCGCGCCGACAGTCCCGCAGGGTCCAGCCGGCTACGCCGCGAATCCTCGCCGCGCTTGCCAGCACGGTGGCTGGCCGGCCCCTCCGCGAGAAGAGCGTCATCCACCATGACCTCGCGCCGGTTCGACGTGGCTGCCCTAACAAGGTTAGACGCCGGGTTGAGGAGGACGTCGAGTTCGTCGAGAGATACACGAAGTAACTCCGCTATACGAGGACGCCTCCAGGCCTGCGGGGTCTGCGTCCCGCGCTCCCAGCGCCCCACCGCCGAGAGTTCCGCCTTGAGCTGCTCGGCGAAGGTCTGCTGGGTGAAGCCGAGCGCCTCGCGCCGTTTCGCAAACGCTTCTCGCTGATCGCCCATGAATGTCACCTCGCCTCGCCGGTCGCACGCCACCCTAACCGGCTACTGATCAAGGCCGAGGACCTGCACGGCGAGCTGCACCCGTTCGGACTACCACACTCCAGCAGCCTGGTCGAGAGATCGCCATATCTTCAGCGCATCGTGCGCATCTATCGCGCTATCCCACATTCGACGACGCAGCGTATAGCACTCAACGCCGCACAAACGCCTCATGATCGCTTCCTGCGCGCTCTGGCAACTCACGGCGGTAGGCATTCTACTGGCACTCTCCAACTATATCGGCGATAAATCAGAACGGCAGCCCACGGTTCCCCAGTTCACATCGCGAACCAATGCGCGGAAGCAATTTCTCCGCGCGACTATTTCAGGAAGGGAAGGAATTCGATGCACGCGCTCGCCCTAGAGGTGCGATACGGCAGCATGGCCTGTCTTGCGGTCGTCGTCACCCGTAGCCGCTCTCATGGGGAACGGACGTCCGCATCAGCATTTACCACGCTCGGCGACGGGCGATCAGCGCGATCGAGAACGACCGTGTGTCACGCAGGGAGCAGGCGGGCATGACATCAGCCTCGAAGGTCCCAAAAGGAAAGCAGGTCACCGGGGCCGCGAGATCCCGTATGTGCTCGGAACTGAAGAAGATGTACGAGCGCGGGTCCAGCATCCGCGATTTGACCGAGCTGACTGACCGCTCCTACGGCTTCATTCACCAGCTGTTGCTTGAATCCGGCGTACAGCTGCGTGGGCGGGGCGGCCGCCCTTTCACTCACTCGCCGAGGCGTCGCGCTGAGCGCGTGGCTCGCCGGAATGGCGCCAGGTAGATGCCGCACGCTGTGTTGCGCGGTTACCGCTGGGGTGGCGCCAGCGCGGAGTATGATCAAGGCGTTGAGCCCGCAGCTCGGTCGACGGCCCGGTTCGAGTGCTCGCGCGGTCACGTGTTCACCGTGCCCTTCGCGGCGGACGCCGAGCTTCCATCGCGCTGGAGCTGCCGACGACATGGGCTCGAGGACTGCGCACGGATCAAGGACACGGCCGTCGACTCGATCGGGGGCCATCGGCCCAAGCCGCGTCGGACGCACCTGGACATGCTGCATGAACGGCGCAGCGCGGCCGATCTGGAGAAGCTGCTCGCCGAGGCCCTGACGGCGATCCGGCGGCAAGGAGGTCCGCGGCCGGGCCGTGTACATGTCGGAGATAGGACGTACTCGTTCAGTTACGACAGCTGACCTCATTCGCCCGAATCGCCCGTCGTAAGAACACGACCCGGTGAATGCACGCCAGCGAATATGCCCTTCGCCGTCGCCTCGCTTTCCTGGTCATGGTGAGCGACGCACTGTCGACGCCTTATCAACGCCTCGTCGGCGCTCTGGATCACGCTGACTATCCGTCGTTGACTGTCGTGGTGTGCGGCGGAAGACCCCTCCCGCCCCTCGATCTTCCGCCGCACACCACAGCCATCTTCCACATGGCGAGACAAGCGAACTGCACTCACGGGGAAAGGATCCGACACTCACGATGCACGCCACGAACGCAAACGGGCAGACCAGCCCCGCGAGCGAGCAATCCGCGGTGGCCGCTGTCGCGCCGGTGGCTCACCAGATCAGCATCGAGCACAGCTTCGAAACCGCGCATCGGCTACCGCAGTTGCCGGGCAAGTGCGCCAGCCTGCACGGTCATTCCTGGCAGGTCACGGTATCCGTGTCCGCTCCCGCTCTGTGCAGCGACGGGACAGTCGTGGAGTTCGGCGCCCTTAAGGCCGGAGTCCGGCAGTGGATAAACACCCATCTTGATCACGGAACCATGCTCGGCATCCGGGATCCTCTCGCGCTGCACCTGTACACCGCTGGATCCAAAGTCTTTCGCTTCGGCGCCGATGACCGGGAGGCCGTCGGCGACGAGGAACGGCTGGCCTTCGACTTGCCCTGGCCGACTGTCGAAGCAGTAGCCGTGCTGCTGCGGCGAGTGAGCCAAGCCGTGCTCGTCGCGCTGCCCAGCGCTCCCAACGCCTCGATCGGACGGGTACTCGTCCGTGAAACGCACCTCAACACAGCGGCCTACGGCCCGGCGGACGCGCTGTGAAGCCACCCACTGTGCTCGATCCGGACCGAGACCTGGTGGTCAACGAAACCTTCGGCCCTACCTTCCAAGGTGAAGGACCAAGCACCGGCCGCTACGCGCACTTCATCCGCTTGTTCGGCTGCCACCTGTCGTGCACGTGGTGCGACACCCCGCAAACCCACGACCCGAACCGGTACGACCTCACCGCCGAGCAGCGGATTCTCTCGATCGACGACATCCTCTCCTGGCTCGCCGCCGCTCCGGTCGACCTGCTCGTGATCACCGGCGGCGAGCCGTTGCTGCAGCCGCGCGTCTTGGAGCGGCTGCTGCGTGCGATCCGGGAGAGTTCGCTCGCCACCGATATCGAGATCGAGACCTCCGGCACCATCCCGCCCACGGACCTGATCACCGCGGCGGTGACTCAGTTCAACGTATCACCGAAGCTCGCGCATTCGGGGCTGCGCCGACATCAACGCATCCGCCCAGCAGTGCTGCGCCACTTCGCCGGCACCAGGAAGGCCGTCTGGAAGTTCGTCGTCCAAGAGATCGACGACTTGGACGAGGTCGGAGAACTGGCCGGCGCCTACGATCTCCACCCGGTCTGGATCATGCCGGAGGGCACCGACAGCTCCACCGTATTGGCACGGATGCGACTGCTGGCCGAGCCCGTACTGTCGCGCCGCTGGTATCTATCTCCCCGACTTCACACGCTGTTGTGGGAGAACGATCGCTGCCGCTAACACCGGCATTCCTTTTCCTCAAGCAAGTAG
Source organism: Amycolatopsis thailandensis (assembly GCF_042723255.1). Taxonomy (NCBI): domain Bacteria; kingdom Bacillati; phylum Actinomycetota; class Actinomycetes; order Pseudonocardiales; family Pseudonocardiaceae; genus Amycolatopsis; species Amycolatopsis thailandensis. The sequence continues at coordinate 28,258 of NZ_JBHXJK010000007.1, read as the reverse complement.
TGCACCTCCGGGCGGCAGAACCGACAACGCGAAGTCTGAGGAATCACATGGCACATCAGCTTGATCTCACGTCGGCACTCTCCAAGGCCCACAACGCAATGGACCTCGCTGTAGAGCACGTGCTCGGCCACCGTCCACGTCAGATCCGCTACAAAGGCGACCGCGACCCCGTTTCGGATGTCGATGAGACCGTCGAGCGGCTCGTACACCAATACTTGGCTACCGACGACACCGACACAGGTTTCCTTGGTGAAGAGACAGGACCGATCGGCAATCGCGACACCTACTGGGTCCTCGATCCCATTGACGGCACGATCAACCACCAGCACGGCAACCCACTCTGCGCGATCGCACTCGGCCTGGTCCACAACGGACAACCGTGCTAGGGGTCACCGCCTTGCCGTTTCTTGGGCACCGGTACTCGGCGGCTGAGGGCGGCGGAGCCGTTCGTGACGGCGAGCCGATCACGCCCTCGGGCACCGATAGGCTGGATAAGGCTTTGATCGGTCTCGGTGACTACGGCAGCGGTACCGACGCGGGTTTACGTGACGTCCTGTGAGCCTCACTGGACCACTCCTTTACCGCACGCGCACAGGGACTTCGCCGGTACGGATCCACCGCGCTCGACATGGTATGGGTCGCCGACGGCACCCTCGACGCCTGCGTTCTGCTCGGCAACCGCACCTGGGACACCGCGGCCGGCGCCGTCATCGCCCGTGAGGCCGGAGCTCTCGTTCTCGACTCCGACGCCACTCCACACTCCGTGCAGTCCCGTTGCGCCGTAGCCGTCAGTCCAGGACTGTCCGAGGAAGTGATGCCCCTGTTACGCCTCCTGCGGGGAAGCCCGTTTTGGCCCAGCCACAACAAGGCTGACCGAGGTCGTCTCGCCTCCCCAACGCACATCGGCACCGAACCGTCGAGCCACGACTTCCCTTGAGGGACAACGTGAACCATGAATCCTTCCTCCAGGAAGGCCGTCTATAGGCCATACCTATGCATCCCAGCGGGTGCGGGACCGTCGAGTTCCTGTGCACCCACGCCATACACAGCCTTCAACCACCCGTGATCCACGACTGGATGCGTGCCTGATGTCCCAAAGCAACCGGGCTGGCGATGAACCCGGCCCTGCCTGTGTGCCTCGTGGCCGTCCTGCTGGTGGCTGGCGCGGTTCTTGCCCTTCGAGCCCGCGCCCGCCATCGACGTCGGTGCTGGAACGCCCGCCCAGACTCCGTAGCGGGTATCACCGAACGCATCGCGGCCGAGAGCCAGCAACCTCACCCGGCCTGGCCCGAAGCCGACCGCGACCTCCGGCGGACCACGGCCGAACACGACCCGCCGACTCTCCGCTTTCCCCGCATCCGTCAGCCGCGGACACAGCAAAGACCACGATCCCCCTAGCAACGACGTCCGCACCTTCGGTTCCCAGGCGGAGCAGGACGGCGAACTGGGTGGGCCTTCACTCGCCGCGAGTAGAACACCCCGGACGTGCGCCGCCCTGCCACAGGTAGCGGCACCTCAACGCACGGTTCACACCCCTTCATCAACAGGAAGACAGCACCTTGCTCAGAAAGACTTGGTCGTTCGCGACCGCCGTGGCGATGGGCATCGCCACCACGCTGGCCGCCCCTACTGCGACGGCCGTTCCCGCCACACCACCGCCACCGATCGGACCGATGCTTATCGGTGCCCACCCCGCCGCGATCGCGCCGCCGGGGATCACCTCGCTGCAGTACGACGCACCGGTCCACGGTGAGCAGTACGTCGACTACCACACCTGCGGCGCCGCCCTGGTGTTCCGCGGCTGGGTGTTCACCGCCGCGCACTGCGTCACCGACCCGCCCACCGAGGCAACAGCCCGAGCGACCGCCATCCAATGGTTCAACGCCGACCCCGCGCCGATCCCGACCGCGGACAAGAACTTCCACGTCCGGGTCGGCAGCCTCGACCGGCTCGCAGGCGGCGAGACCGCCACAGTAAGCAAGATCGTGATCCACCCCGGCTGGCAATGGGGCAAGGACGCGCCCAAGAAGAAGACCTTCGATGGCGCGATGCTCAAGCTTGATCATTTGACCCAGCAACCGACCGCGCAACTCGCCCGCGACGCCGCCCGGCGCGGCGACAAGATCTCCGTGTACGGCTGGGGCGTGACCGAGCCCGACAGCACCCGCTCCGGTCTACCGAGGCATCTGCAGCAGCTCGACACTCGCGTCACCGCGCCGTCGCGCTGCGCGGCCGCCTTCCTGTCCGCCAGCGAATTCTGCGGCGACAATCCCAGCGGCACCGACGGCAGCTGCTACGGAGACTCCGGGACACCCGCGCTGGCCACCATCGACGGCATCCCCCAGCTCGTCGGGACCGCCAGCCGCTCGGCCGACCCCAGGTTCTGCGGAACCCAGCCCGACGTCTTCACCAGTGACCCGGAGCTTCGGGACTGGATCTACCACGTCGCCCGCACCGGCAACGCCACCTAGCAAGCGACCTGGGGGTGCCGCCTCGTCGTACGCGAGAGGCGACACCCCCAGGCTTGAGACATTTCAGCGCCAAATGAACGGCTCAACCAGAACACCCCCAGTCACCGTCACCTGCACCCCGGGGCCGTCATGGGTAACCAGAACGCGCACACCGCCTCGTCACACCGCCGCCGGAACCTACGCCCGCCACCGGGGCTGAGCGTCCGCTACCAGGCAGGTGCCAGCCTCCGCGAGCTCGCGGACCTCTATCGCATGTCCGTCCGGACGGTGCGCGCCTTCCTGATCGCGGACGGAGTCCAGATCCGTCGTCCTGGCCGCACACCCACTCTCACTGCCGCCACAGCGGCCGAACGTCATCCCCCACGTGGTGCAACGGCGGTGCTAGTGACCGTGCACCCGCTCCGCCCGCTTGCCCGGCCCCCTGAACCACAGCTCGGCACGGACACGCCGTACTGGCCGCGCTTCGATCCCCCGCACGGGCCGGGCGCGACACAGCTCCTCGCGGCAGCCACTCCAGGCCAGCAGTGTGTCGGTCTCACAGCCCCGTATGACGTGCATCAGGTCGACGACAAGCCGATGCCGATCCACGCCGGCGAGTACACCGCGGTCCTGACCCGATGCGCACGCATCGGACTCGTCGACGCACCCCTGCCACCGGACGCGCAGCTTTGCGCCGCATGCCACCCCGAACCGCCCACCCCGTGAGAGACCACCGTGCCGAACCCGCTCCCGTACGACCTGACGAACGACGAAGCCGCCGAGCACTACATCCGCGACGCCTTCAGACCACACCACCGCGGCAGATGGGACGCCCTGCTCGCCGACGACCGCGTCACGCAGACCTACCGCGTACTCAAGAACATCGAAGCCAACGCAGACCACGCAGCCACCCTCCGCCGCGACCAGATCAAGCTCGCCGAGAAACAACGCGACGCCGGACTCATGACCCCCGTCGAACACACCCTCCGATATCGCGACTTCGTCGCCTGGCGGGAGCGCGCCAGCCTGTTCGGCACCGCCCTCCACCAATACCTCGCACTGGCCGCCGACCGGGTCCGCAAGCTCCACCGCGACAGCGTCGTGGAGTCCCTGCGGCACTCGCTGCTGGCACTGGCAGTCGCTGTCGACGACCACCGCCAAGCCCACAACGGTGAAGAATCCCTCGCCGACACCGCGCTCTGGGCCCGGCTACAGCTCCTCCCCTGGCCCACCTCCGACAACTCCAGCCACCTGCTCGCCGACGCCGTAGAGGCCGAGCGCAGCCGCCGCGGAGCCGCCCGCCACATCGAGAACGGGCTCATCGAGTTCCAAGGCACCTACGTCACCGGCGAAACCGTGGACATCGCCGACCTCATTCTCCAGGTCACCGACCACACCCAGCCAACCTGCGACCGCACCCACCTCATCGAACTCTGGCACCAGCGAACCCCAGACCTGCTGGACTCGCCCGCAGCGAAATTCGCAGCGACCAAGCACAACGGCCGCTACTCGACCCAACGACTCAGCAAGTCACTCGCCTATCTGGAGTCTCAAGGACTTATCGTCCGAACGACGCGCGAGAAGAAACCCGAGATCACGGTGATCAATCGAGCCGCCCTGATCAGGCTACGGCAGCAATGGAACAAGGAGTACTTCCCACTCGACGACGCCGACTTCTAGAAGTCCCGCCTCGCACCAGAACTTACTTCGCCGACACGCTTGACCGCAGTAGCAACTGAAGGCTGGATGCGGAGCCACAAAAGACCCGGCAGCGAAGGGGAGGGGCTGCCGGGCCACTAGCTAGGTCGCGGAAGGCTCGGCGGGTGTTACCGCGTTCCGCGCACCTTTCCACGTCTCGCAGGCGAGCACGTTCACCGCGATGTCACTCCTTGCCGGGCCCCGACAGTGCAAACCTCAGCCCGCACGAACGGCGGGAATCCTGACATAGGTCATGACCATTACGCCCCCGGAAATCGACGGCAATGCACGTCGCGGACTTCCGAGGACACCTACGGCGGGATGTGCTCGCGCGGCGTGGGCCGATGGCAAACGGATCTCGCCGACCGGTTCTACCCGTGTCCCGATCGCATCCGATCGACAAACGCAGCGAGTCCACGGCGGCGGTTGCTGCCGCTGCCCTCTGCGGCGCCGATGTAATGCGTGAGGTCTCAGCGCGCGGGAATCAGTACTTCGCTCATACGACAGGCGATTCCCCGACCTGTGTCCGCAGTGACTCGGTGATGCAGCGTGGATCACGCCTTGCCACCGCCTTGCTTGCCAACGAACCAGCATCAGGTTGCGCTCTCGGGCTCCCTTACTGCTTGGCCCTCGCGGTGTGGCGGCGTAGCGTTCCGGGCGGGTGCCGGTGACCCGGATTCTGCCAGGGGCGGGCTTTCCGGAGGGATCGCCTGCGTTGCAAATCGTTGCAGCATCATTCAGGTTGGAATACCGGCTGGTAGAGGTTGCGAGTGGTACCGCCGCTCCCGGAGTATCGGCGACGCACCAGCAATCAACAGCTTGGCTCGCGGCCGGCTGTGCAGTGCTTGAGGAGGGCGGGAAACCGTGGCGAGCATCAGAAGTCACCTCGGATGGGTTCCACAGCCGGCGCGTGCGGTTGCCATGACGTCCGCGGGTGGCACGGGGGGCTTCCTCTTCGTGGAAATGATGGCTCCTGCGGCGCCGATCGGCCGGCTCTTCTCTTGGTTTTCGAGTATGTCGGTACATGTCCATTCCGGACCGTCCACAGAGGTCGTTCCAAGGCATGCGCTCCGGATGGCTTTCCATGATGAAGTCGAGTCGCGCGAAGCCGAGGGCATTCGGGCGTTGGTGAGTATGGGGATGGATCTCGTGCTCTCGTCTGCCTTATCATTTGCGGTGATCGTGCCGGAGCAGGAGCTGGGTCCGAATCGCCTGCCCGACGCGGTCCGCTACTCGCCGCGCTCCGCGCCAGGGCAACCGCCCGCACGGATCGTCAGGGATACACCTCTCAGCAGCGCCGGTCCGGGCTCTTGGCCGCTGTGGCCACTGCGGCGGCAGGATGCCGGCCTCTCGTGCGGATGCTGGGCAGAGAACTCTCACTACTTCTGCCCCGACGCAACCGGTGGCGGAATGGTATCGGCGATTGCCAGACTTGTGGATCCCTCCTTCCGAGAGCGGAATCCACTGCCAGTGTGGCTTGAGGCCCTCTCTTTCATTCTCGAATGCCAGGACGAACTCGGGATCGGAGGGACAGATCGAACGAGCAGGCGAGGCTCGGTTGCTGCTGCGGAGAACCAGGATCTCGGAATACACCACGGTCACATCCCGTTCGACGACTCCGCTCAACGGTCGGACAGTTCTCCGCTCGACGTGTTCGTCAGCCTCTCCGGTCGCGGCAAAAGCCACTTGCTGCAGTGGCTATGGCTGGAGCGCCACGCAGAACACGCCGATCAACTCGCCGCACTAGACCAGTGCAACCGCCGGGCCGCCCGCATACGGCGCCACAACAAGTACCTGATAGGCATCTCTGGTGCCGAGCCTGGCAGAGGGTCCGGCCGGCCGGTGTCCGGGAACGAGCAGTACGAACGGATTGCCGTGCAGAACCCACCGTGCCGATCTCTGGCTGGACAACGACAAGCCAGGCCTTCGGGCCACGCTGGGATACTCGGGGTGACAGGTTTGCAGGCGGATGTGGTCGCGCTCGATTCCCAGCCTCAGCTCGGTGCCCGAACCAGCGGAATCGTTGTCATCGACCATGGGGCAACCAACGTCGATCGTCTGGACCTCTTCCGGACCGCGCTGGTGGAGTGGCCGCCGCCCGTTGGTGAAGAACTACGCGGAAGTCCGTTGCTCCCCAATCTCTCAAACACCGTAGTCACGGTCGCGGCAATCGGAGCCAGGCCAGCGGCTGAAATCGACGGAGCACATCGGGCCTGGGGGCCACAACGCTGGCACGAATCGTTGGCCTCGCAACGTGGCAGCTGTGCCACCGTCGGCGACGTGCCCCTCGGTCATCGAGGAATGCGAGGACGCCGGACTCGAGTTCGTTCTTGCGGTCGGCGAGTCAGCCAGCCGCGTCGACGTGCACGAGCCGGTCGGTTCGCGATCTTTCACTGCGACGGCATCAGTCAGCGGTCCCGGCCGACGCCGGGAATTAGTAGGCGTGCGAGTCGACCCGGGCACCCGGGGAGTCGGCCCGACCGAGGAGCGGCACGCGGCGATCGGGTCCGGTCGTACGCCGCGCGTGCTGGGACGGCTGGCATGGTGCGGGGGTTTACACCGACGCCGGGAGCCCGCAGCGCGCGACCAGCATCCTCTCTCGCTGCGATGTCGGCGTCGGCATCCGCAGGTGACTGGCTGCAGCCGCGGATCGCGCTGGGGTCGGCTGCGGCACCTGCGATGACATGCCCGGTCGAGGGTCTGTAGTGGAAGTGTTGTTGCGGCTGCCACCTTTCGGACGTACCGTGGGAATGGGTAACCATGACCTCCGCAGGAGTTTCTGACCTGCGCTGATAGAACTCCATAGTCTCCCGTTCAAATCCAATCCGTGGTGCGGTTGAGTTTGCTCGGGGATCAGGAAAGCCTCCGCGTCTCGTCAGCGCAGGGGGCTTTCCCCTTTTCGAGGCAATCGTTTTCGCTATGCGAACCTCGTGACGAGGCGACGGCCGATGGTCCGAAATATAGAACGTTCCCAACTGTCGTCATGGTCATGACATTTTGTTGCGGACGCACTCTGCGAGCCCGTCACGTTATTGGGCCAGAATTGACCCAAATTTAGGCTACCCATCTTTCGACATCGCTCGAATTTGGAGAGCTACTTTCCGGTTGGCTGACGCGAGGGGATTCTGAGCGCCCGCTCCGGATGCAGCTCGATTCTTACTGAACGTGACATGCGGTTGTCGATGAATAACCGTCCGCCTTTTCATGGCGTCTCAGAACGTTCCAGTTTCCGCTCATCCTGATATCTGACTAAGAGTTGGGCCTGCCCCGATTGCCGGGATCGAAGCGATTCAGGTATTAATTGGGGTGGCGAGTCGGTTGCTTTGACGGGCAGCCGATGGTCTCGCCGAAAAATCCGCACCACGGACTGGATTGAATGGGAAGGAGGTGATCTTCCATGAACATTCGCATCATCGGTGTCGTCCTGGTACTCGGGACGATGCTGCTCTTCCTCGCGGAAGCGATGGCCTTCGGGCATGACCTGGGTACCGCTGTCGGCTTCGCCGGCGCGGTGGCCTTGGTGGCCGCAGAAGTTGTTCGCCGAGGGCTCGGCGGCGGAGACGGTGACGGGTTCGTCCCGGCTATCCGTCAGCGGTAAGTCCGAGTGAATGCCGTGAGGTGAGAACGTCCGGCTGGACGTTCTCACCTCACGGCGCGGCTACGCCATTCTTCAGTCGCATCAGGGAGATCACCATGTCAGACCGTAAGTTCAGGCCAGACGTCGGCGAGGTCGTGCAGTTCCTGCGCGACCTCGGAACGATCAAGGTGTACGCCGGCGATCCGTCGCTGGCGACGATCAGGAAGCGCGGCAAGGACCTCACGATGAACGGCCGGAAGGTCACCGAGGTCTCGAACGCGACGCTGAGCCGGATGTTCACCGGGACGGCGTTGCCCAGATGGGAGTCCGTCGAGTTCTTCCTGCGCGCGTGTGGGATCGACGAACGAGAAGTCGAGACTATCTGGCTGCCGCGGTGGGCCGTGCTGAAGGCCGGGCCGGACGCGGCGGCCCGGCCCGGCGCGGAACCGTCGCGACCGTGCGGGCACGTGTGCGAGACGTGCGAGACGGAGACGTCCCCGAGCACGGCACCTCGTCCACAGCTGACCGTCGTGACGGCCTAACCGGACGCACTGCCAGCAGGGGCCCCGCCGACGACCAGTCGACGGGGCCCTGTCGTTTCACGGCAAGGAATCATGAGCCTCCGACGCGCTCGTCCGGGTCGAGCGTCCACATGAAGCCGACCAGCGAAGTCTCCGCCGCCCCAGCGATTCCTATGGCGCGACCGTCGAGATTGACCGCTGTGGTCTCGGGAGCCAGAACCAGGTTCGACCATCGTCTGCGGTTCCGTCGTTGTCAGGCTTTGGGGATCACGATGGTCCGGTGGTCGGTTACGGTGATGTCTTTGCCTCCGGGAAGACCGTTCTTGTTGCGTGGATCGGCCTTGTTCGTGAGCGAGCATCGGCCATCTCCGCAGTCGTTTCGGTTCTGATCGAGTTGTGCGCCGGCGAAGAGGTCTTCCACAAAGTGCCGTGTCTGGGCGGCGGTGACGCTGAGCACGGTGAGGGTGACCTGGCGGGAGTTGCTTTTGTCCTGCGCCAGGGTGACGGGGCACGTGAAGATGATGCTGCTGATGTCGACGGTGCATGGTCCGCGCAGGAGCGTGAACTTGCCGGAACGATCGGCGTCAGGGTTGCCCCCGTCATTGGCGAACACCCAGAGGGTGTCTCCCGCGCGCAGCGGGCCCAGGAGCCTGCCTCGCAGTTCGAAGCCGCCGGTGACCCGCTGATTGTCCACAGGAGATTCGATGGTCAAAACGGTCTGTGCGCTGGGGTTCGGCCCAGGGGGCGGAGGCGATGCGGTCGCCGCGCTGGGGCTGACGATCGCTACCGTGACCAGCGCGCTGCCCACGGATCCCGCGACGAGACAGCTCAGCACCCTCCAGGTCGTCAGCCTCTTCTTCGCAATGGCGCGCACGGAGAAGGCGACGCAGAGGATCACCAGGCCGACGCCGACGACCAAGCCCTGGAGCGGGTCGCTGCTGTAGGGCCAGATGTGGTGGGCGGAGGCGAAGTTGAGGCAGGCCACGGCTCCTGGAATGGCGCCCAGCACCGTGATGAGCGGGGCGATCTCCTTGACTTTGTCCAGCCTGGAACGCTTCGGCGGATCATCCAGGGCTGTCTGGGGACTGTTGTGATCACCCATGGGCGGCGTGACGGGATGGTGGTCGCTGTTCATCTACTTCCAGACCTGGTCGATGGCGTATCCGGTGCCGGCCCCGGCGACAGAGCCGGCGATGACCAGTACCGCGATCCCGACAGGACCGGTGCCGACGCCGAGCCCGATGAGCGCTGCGGTGGCCAGGCTGGAGGCGGCGAAGCTGGCCCCGCCCTTGACACCGGCCTTGACCGGCGGTGTGCCGGAGGCGACGTCGAGTCCGACACCAACCGCGGCCAGGACTCCGTTGGAGACCGACACGGAACCAGTGAGAGACTTCAGCCCGGCTCCGGCGGGGTGGACGTAGTTGCCCAGTCCATAGGTCAGCGGCCCACGGGCCGCCCGGGTGGCATCGTCGACGGCGACGGCGGGCCCCGTGGAGAAGACGGTGTCATAGGACGCGGTACGCAGGACTCCTTCGAAGTTGTCGGCGACTATCGCCGCGCCGCGCAGCGACCGAGCACGATCTTTCACCTGCTCCAGATACTCTTCGGTCCCGGTGGAGAGTGTGAAGACGCTTTTACCCGCACTGTAGGGCCGTGTCGCGGAGAACAGCGCGTCGAGGAATGTCTGATGCTTCTTCAGCGCTGCCGCCAGGGCGTGGTGCGCCGCCTGTTCGCGTAGCCGGACGGCCGAGACGATCCCGGTCACCGCGCCGCTGGGACCACCGAACGCGGGGTTCGCCAGCGGGATGGGGAACTGGATGGCCGTGTCAGTGACGCGGGCTCCGGTGCTTCTGGCGAGCGCCTTCGCGTCCGCCATGGTATTCCTGACCGCGGCGATCTCATCGGCAAAGGTGTGGATCGCCTCCGAATAGTCGACCGCGGCGCAGTGCAGCTGATCGGCGCGTTCGCGGGCGCGCGCGAGCTTGCCCCGGAACGCGTCACCGGCGGCGCCCCGCCACCCGGACTCCGACTGGCGTGCCGAGCATGTGAGGTCGTCGATGAGTGTGGCTACGGTCTGCGCGAGCGCGGCGAGCCACGCCGCCGCAGCGTAGAGCTGGCCGGTGTCGCCGTCGACGATCACGCTGAGACTGTGGGCACCGCGTGACGCGGCTGGGACGTGGAACAGACCTGCGGGTCGTGTCACGGAAGACGCCTCTCTGGATCGAGCGGGGCCGGATACAGCCCGGGCGGCGAGCTGGTACCGGTGATCGTCCGCAGCACGTCACCCCGGGCTCGCGTGTCGGCGTCTTCGTACCAGGTTCGGGAGTGGCCGAGGTTGCCGATCAACTCGTCGAGGTCGTCGAGTTGGGCCGAGGCGCCCGCGATGACGCGGACCAGTGCCTCGCTGAGTTTCTCGGTACTGATTCCCGCGTTGGCAGGGCCGGGCGGGAGATGGTTTCTCTGCTGGTTGAGCATGTCGCCGGCACTGCGAAGTCGTTTCGACATCGCCTGTAATTCACCGGTGTCGACGTCGAAGCCGTGACCCATGTACCTATACCTCAGTTCGACGGATTTCGGGTGGAAGCTCGGTGTCCCAGATGATCACGTCGGCGCGAGTCATCATCTGGAGCCGTTCGACAGGAAGCTCGGATTTGATCGCGACCCACGGCTGGGCCCGGCCCATGCACGACACCAGGCTGTTCAGGGACGAGAAAGCGAGTAAGGCAACCCTTCCGTCCTCCAGGGGGAAAATTTCGGCTTCGACGTTACCGTCGGCGTCCGTGGTTCCAGGAAGAAACGTCGAGCCTGCGATCAGCGTTACCGGGTCCTCGGCGACGCGTTCCAAATCAGCGGGGTCGAAAGCCTTGGGAAGGCCCTCGCTCCAGAACGTCGGATCCTGCTGGCTCATCGGTCAACTCCGACCAGTCTACGAGTGATGGGTGCCATCATGGACGCGGGCTCTGTTGCGCCGCTATTCGATCCGCGTTTTCTGAGGGAAGATTTAAGGTTACTGATCGGTCGCTCGGCGGGCCCGGAAGATCGTTTCTGGGATTCAAGATCGGTTCTATTGGGTAGCGGGGCCGAATGTCCGTTCAGCGCGCACGTGAATCGATTTCACTAGTGGCCGCCTTGGTTTCGCCGCGTCGCGCAGGTCCGCGGCAAGCACCAGCGCAGCCGTTCTACGGACCCCAAGTACAAGAACGCCGGTCCCAGTCGCGTGACTAGGACCGGCGTTTGTCGCACCCGGCATGCCCGTACCGAGGGATCGCCGCCAGACACTCCGTCACTCACGTTCAGCGGAGCAGGCCGGAACGAGGGCCTGGACAGGATGACCGGCCTCGTGGTCGTTACCAGATGCACCCCAGCGGGGCGTCGGAGCAAATGTGGCGGGTGGCGCTGCGTCCGAAGGTCGGTCGGTTGACGCCGAAGCTGGTCTGGTACTCCGTGACCTGGCCGCCCAGCACGCCCTTGCAGCCGACCTTGACGGTCACCTGAGTGCCCTCCCGGGACACGTTCGTCAGATTGATCCGGTAGGACTTGATCTTGATGACCTTGAGTGCACCCGGGACCAACCGGTTGACCGACGTCCACAGCGACGTGTCGGCCCAGCCGCGCTCGCCGTTGGATGCCTCGTACCAGACCCAGGTCGCCTCCTGAGCGCCTCCACAGTCGAGGTGACCGCTGAGGTTGACCTGCGGATCGTTCCAGGTCGCCTGGGCAGGGGCGGCCGTCACGATCGTCCCCGCGACGATGGCGAGGCCGGCGACGAGAGCTTTCGCTTTCATGATTCCTCCTGTTTTCGGGTGTGCTGAATTCCAGACACACCGAGGGTGTGTCTGAAATAGGAGATGGTTGACCCCTACTTGTCGCGACGCGGTGCGCGCATCGCCTGCTCCACAACGGAGAAGTAGTAAGCGAGGACGGGGAACCCGACCTCCCGGCTGATCAGCCCCCAGCCCTCGTTGACGTCCACAGCCCGCGGGTGGACGCCGACGCCTGCGCGCACTCGCCATCCCGCGGCCAAATCGACCTGCAGTGGCGGCATCGACGGCTCTGAGCGCCGGGTCGTCACCACCACGCCGTGGCGAAGGTCGAGGCGTTTGTGCCACGGGCTCCACAACAGCGTGGCGCTGTTCTTCTCAGCCTGCCCGGTGAGCAGGAACTGCACCCATACCGGCCCTACCCAGTAGGAGGGGAAGGTAATCTCGGTAAACCGCCCGGTACCCTGGATGCCGGTGACCTCGGCGGTGCACGTCCGTCCGTCCGCGCCGAGCACCGTGTCAAGACGCTCCACCAGTTGCGTGACACGCGGCGTTGCCCCGTGCTCGAGCCGATGGATGTGGTCTTTGGTGACCGGTGCCAGCGAGGGATCCAGGTCGGAGGCGAGTTCGGCAGTGTCCTGCAAGCTCAGACCACGCGCATTCCGCAGCTGTCGATACCGTTCGCCACCCCAGTGACGCGGCACCTCCTCCAGCGACGCGAGCGAAGAGCTGACATCGGACTTCGTGGACACCGCAGCCTTCGCAGCGGCCGACAACGCGCTTCTGGCCACCTCGACCCGGCGGCCGAGATGCTTCTTCAGGCTGGTGAACCACCTAGGGTTGCCCTGGTAGCGGTGTGGCAGCCACGACCTCGAGGCCACCGCGAACGCCTGTTCGAGCTCGGCCCGTGGTCCGACCACCGCGACATCGACAGCGTCCACCACCAGCGTCCCGATACCAGTCGGCACGATCCCATAGCCGAAATCGACCCAGCCGCCGCCATCGATCCGCACATGCACCGCCGGATTGCTGGCAAACGCATGAGCCTGCAAGAACACTCCAGTGTCAGCGGGGATCTCGCAGTCCACCCGGAACGGCCCAGCGTCAACGTGCGCGGTGCCGGGCTGACCGCCCGGCACCCGCAGCCACGCCCAGCACGGCCCGGACTCACCCTGGAAATTGCACCACCATTTCTCCGCCGAGTTCAGCGCGTCGGGCGTGCGCAGAGCGAGATAAACGTCGCGTAGCGTGCCACCTGCGTCGAATCGTTCATCCACAGCGGCCAACTGACGCAGGCTGGGGCCGTCCGTGTGGCCAGCCTCCCAGTTGTGGATCGTCGTCGGGCTTTCCACCCCGGCAGCCCTGGCCACAGCGTCCAGCCCAAGTCCTGCGAGCTCAACCCGCCAGTACCGCAACAACGCCGGCCTGCTCAGCAACTGGTCAACCATGTCCGATTCCCATCCATTGGCAACCTTGTGATGGACCACCTTGCGAGACGACGGAGCCGCAGGCAACTGCCAGACGACCGAAGTGCGACGGAAACTGAAAAGCGTCCCTCAGCGACGAAGAGCCGGACGAGGTCTGGGGCGGCGTTGTCGGGATAGCCGGATGCTGGAAAGTTTCCGCGTCCGGTGAGGATGGCGGGCTTTCACTGGGGGAGCTCGGTAAAGAATGCCGGTGGCGGGGCCAGTGTCCGACGCTCGGGTAGCACGTTGACGTTGTCGAGGTGAGCGAGATCGCGCGCTACCAGCCGGAGAAGGCAAGGGCCCCACCTTCTCAGGTGAGGCCCCTTTGCGTTGTTAGGCGCGATCGTCTCGGCACGTTAGAGCAGCAGGACGGCGAGCCCGTCAGGGACCTCGAACCTGACGGCGGTCATACCGTCGTAGATCGGAGTCAGCAGGTCGCTGGCGTCCTGCGGCAGCTCGCCGGATTCCTTCATGGCTTTGATGATGCGCTTGACCGGCCTCGTGATGCCCTTCAGGAAATGGGTGTCCTCGTTGCCGCCGATCTCGTACACCGTTCTAGCTGGAGAAGCAGTGGGACGAAGACTCGATCGACAGCGAACCACGACTGGCCGCGGAGGCCGTGATGAAGCTGGTCGTCAGCGATGAGCCGCCGCTCCCGCTGTTGCTGGGCAGGGTGTGGGAAGCCGCCAGCCGAGCCGCGGAGAAAGCCGTTCCGGCGCCGCGCTGACCTTTCCGCACCGGCCCACTCCGATCATCTGCGTCTCACCTCCTGCGAAAGGATGCAGGTCAGCGCGTCTGGAGTGCGTGCGCGATCGGGCGTCGCGAGAGAGCGAGTGCCGAGATGGCCGTGCACAGGGTGATGGTGAGCAGGATCCCGAGTCCGGGTGCGAGAAGCCAGGAACCGGGCGGGTACTGGGGCTGGCCGCGCCAGGCGAACAGGAAAAGCCCGAGGCCACAAGGGATCCCGGCGGCGGCGCCGGGAAGGGCGGGGAGCAGCTGGGCCACGGTCAGGCCCAGCCCGGTCTGCCCGGGTGTGGCGCCGAGCGTGCGGGCGACGGCCAGTGGGTGCCTGGTGTCGAGGACGGCGGTCCACGTGCTCACCGCGGTGTTGATCACCGCGAGGACGAGCACGACGACGGTGACGACAAGCACGGATTGGCCGGTCCGTTCGGCGAGCGGGTTGGCCAATTCCGCGTCACCGACACGGAACGGCCGGTCTTGGGCCTGGTTCATGAGGACGGCGACGAGCGCTGCCGTGGTGATGAAGGTGTTCACCGTGACCAGCCACGCGCGGTGTGGCCGGCGCGCGTTCATCCGCACTCCGATCAGCAAAGTGACGGGCAGGCGGCGGGAAAGCCGGACACGCCACCGGCTGCGGCGCGGCGGTGCCGCGCTGTCGGCGAGTGCCGCGGTGGTGCTGATCGCGACCGCGCGCGCCGCGGGCGCCAGTGTCGCCGCGACGGCGATCGCGAAGGCGAGTGCTGCGGCGACGACCACCATGCTCAAGCTGGGTGGCGGAGGGCCGTCCGTGGTGAGGAGGCCAGCGTTCGGCTGGATCAGCGCGGGCGCGGCGAGCCAGCTCGTGACGAGCCCGGCGCCGGCGGCGGTCAGTCCCACGACGAGGTACTCGGCGAGGTGGACGAACGCGACCATGGCCGGGCCGGCGCCGACGGCCTTGAGCAGGCCCACGCGGCGACGCTGCCCGGCGATCCGGCCCGCGACGATCCCCGAGACACCGGCGACGGCGAGTGCGGTGAGGAGCCAGCTGCCGATCAGCAAGGGTTCCTGTGCCCGTTCGACCGGTCTGCCGTCAAGGTCGGCGATGTCCTGCCAGGTGGTGAGGGTGAGCCCGCCGTCGAAGTCGGCACGGTCGAGCGAGGGCCGGACCCTGCCGATGAAGCCTTTGCTCGCGGCCGGGTCGTCGAGCGCGAGATTCATGGTGTAGGTCGTCTGCTCGCCACCGGTGAGCGTCGCGATGTCCTGGTCGTGGACCCAGACCAGGCCGCCTCGCTCGCTCAACGGGCTGCCGGGAAAGTGCCATCCCGCATAGGGATAGGTGGTCCTGGCCGCCGTGACCGCGATCCCGAGGACGCGCAGCGCGTGGCCGCCGACGTCGACAGTGTCGCCGGGGTGCACACCGAGGGCTTCGGCGAACGCGCGCTCGACGACCACACCGCCGGGCCGTAGCCAGGTCCCGACAGTGATCGCCGGTCGGTCGAGGGCCGACGGCGCGGTGTCGCGGCCTTCGACGACGGCCTGCACGGCCTTGCCGCGTGCGGTCAGTTCGAGGAAGGCGACGGGATACGGTCCACTGTGGCCGGTGACGCCGGGCGCGGTCGTCAGCGGGGCGAGGTCGGCCAGCGCGTCGTCGCCAGTGGACAGCGGTCTCGCCACGACGTCAGGGCCGGCGGTGGCCGACCGGGTGTGTTCGTAGGGCAGGGCGGCTCCTTCGTCGAGCGCGAGGCCGAGGGTCAGCGTCCCGGTCGCGGCGGTGATGGCGATCAGCAACAGGAGGGTCTCGGCGGGACGTCGGCGCAGGTCTCGCACCAGCAACCGGAGTACGAGCAGCAGGCGGCCGGCCACGTCAGCGCCACCCGTCGTGCAGGAGCCCCGAAGCGACGCCGGCGAACTGGCTGTCGTCGGCGAAAGCCCCGTCGCGCATGGTGATCATCCGATCGGCGACCGCGGCGATCCGGCTGTCGTGGGTGACCACGACCAGCGTCTGTCCCGTGGAGCGCAGATCCTCGAACAACCGCAGCATCTCCAGGGTCGCCGTACTGTCCAGGTTCCCGGTGGGTTCGTCGGCCAGCACGACGAGGGGTTCGTTGCACAGGGCGCGAGCGACGGCGACCCGCTGGCGCTGGCCGCCGGACAGGGCCGAGGGCAGGTGACCGGCCCGATCGGCGAGCCCGACCCGCTCCAGCAGATCCCTGGCACGCCGCCGCGCCGCACGGGGAGACCGCCCGCCCAGCAACCCGGCCAGCTCGACGTTCTCCACCGCTGTCAGTTCCTCCATGAGGTGGAACGACTGGAACACGAACCCGACCGTGCTCCGCCTCAGCCGGGCCAGCGCCCGCTCGCCGAGCGTGTCGATCCGGCGACCGGCCAGCCACACCCGTCCCGCGGTGGGGCGCTGCAGACCGCCCAGCAGATGCAGCAACGTGGACTTCCCGCAGCCGCTGGGGCCCATGATGGCCAGCGTCTGCCCGGCGGGCACGGAGAGGTCGACCTCGTCGACCGCGCGCACCAGCCCTTCACCCTCGCCATACCGCATGCTCAGCCGGTGCGCCCGGAGCAGTTCCTCGGTCATGTGTCAGTCCTTCGCCCTTGCCAGGTGCGTTCGCACGCCTCCAGCCACTCCAGGTCGGCTCGCAACCGGAGCACGACACCTTCCAGCAACAGCGCGGCGACCGGGTCCACCGACCTGTCCAAAGCTGCCCGCTGGGCGTCCCGCAGCCTGCGCAACACCTCACGCCGCTGGGCGTCGACGAGCGCCACGGGATCGGCGAGGCGCGCGGTGGCCGCGGCCACCAGCTTGAGGTGGAACTCCGCGAGATCGGGCTTCGGCCAGCTCACCTCCGACAACCACGACGAGACCCTGTCCTGGCCTCGCGGGGTGAGCGCGTAGACGCGCCGGTCCGGCCTGTCCGGCAAGCCCTCGGCACGTTCCGAGGTCACCATCCCGGCCTTCGTCAACCTGGCCAGCGTCACGTAGATCTGCCCGGCGTTCATGGCGTCGCCGAGTGGGCCGAGCGCGTCACGCACCCTGGCCCGCAGCTCGTACCCATGCGCCGGCTCCTTCGCCAGCAGCGCCAGCACCACGTCCTGCATCCGATCGCACCTCCATCAGCGGTATAGATAACGGTTATCTATACCGCTGTCAAGATCGCCAACCTGCTCAGGCGATACGGCGCGACGGGCTGGGAACGCGCGGCGGACGTGCTACAGCGGCGAGGCGCGTGGGCCGTGCCCCGGTATCCCTAGTGGACAGTGCACGAAACTCCGACCCGCAGTGCGCGTGGAGGACTTGCGACCGAGAGCCGGCGAGTCGTCCGGTTAGGACAGTGCGGTAGTCCTGTCTCCCGTCACGTCTGATGGCCGCTCGACTCGGCGAACAGCTATAACCTGCACCGTTGGCCCCGAACGGGTGAGGTGCGCGAACGTTTACGACAGGTGAGGAGGGGAACCTTCCGGGGAGCCACCTCGGCTGGGGTGGCCACCCGCGCCCACACCCGGGGGATGCTGTGACCATCGCCGAGGATACGGATCGTGCGCCGGAGTTCGCGTCCCGCGCGGCGCAGGCGCGGATCCGTGCTGCCGACGCCGGGGTTGTCCACGCTGCCGAGTTCATCTGGCTGCTCGATCACCTTCCATCGTCCATGGCTGTTCCGGCGCCGCGGCAATCTCATGTGGGCACGTCATGACCGGGGGTGATGTGACGGTTCACCGGGTTCGGCAGGTATCGGTGGTCGCTGCTCCGGTTTGGGTGTCGGCCGAGACCGACGTCGCGGATCGGATGCTGACCTTGACCTACCGTGTCGCGACCGGCGCCGGATACTCGCGGGCGGAGTGTGAGCGGCTGTGCCGGCAGGTCACTGCACTGCCCGCCGTCGTGCAGGTCATGGATTCCGACTGTGGACGCGCGGGCTGGGAAAACCCTGCTCGGTCGCTGCGAGCCCAGGTGGTGGAGTTCTTGCGCGCGGACCTGGGCCAGCGGGTCGACGGGGAAAGTCTCGACGCCGTGCTGCGCGGTGCGGTGCTCCTGGACGAGCTGGCGCTGTTGCCGCCGCGGCAACGCTTCGCACTGTGGTCCACAACGCTGTCCTCGTGCACCGCCGACGACCTCGGGATCCGGACAGGCTGGACCGCGCGGCAAATCGCCCGCCTCGTAAGGGCGGCCCTGCGCACCGTGACCACACACGCCCGACTCTGAGAGGTCCACGATGACTACCACGCTCGGCGCCGCAGCCATGCCGATACGCACCGGCCTGCCCGCCGGTCAGCCGTGCCCGATCACGCGGGTCGCCGACGGCGCCGCGATGAGCCGGGCGCTGGACGACTACCTCACCTCCGGCTACGACATCGAGCGCGCCTCCGATGGCTGGGTTCTGTTGCGCGCCGGTGGACGGCGGATCGCCCTCACCACCCTCGGGCGCTGATTGTTTCGCCGCGTCCCGGAGAACTCGTCACCGCTTTCGATGACAGGGTTCTCATCGGTGCGGGTTGAGTTCCTCGGGGCCGCCGCCCGCGGCGATATCCGACGCGAGGTCCCGTATCTTCAGACTTCGCCGACGCGAGTGGGCGCGCAACCGGCTGAACGCCTCGCCCACCGAAACACCGAAACGCTCGGCCAGCACTCCTTTCGCTTGCTCGATCACGACGCGGCTGTGGAGCGCGCTCTGAAGCTGTTCTACAGTCTGTCGGAGATCACGGATCGAGTGACGCTGTGTGAGACAGGCGGTGGCAGCGCCGGCGAGGGTCCGGGCTACCCTCACCTCCAGTCCCGATAGCACCGGCTCCGTGGTGTTCACGAGCATCAGCACGCCCGCCTTCGCGTTCTGAGTGCGCAAGGGAATAGCCGTGACCGCGGTGACACCGGCGGAGCTGGCATAGAGGTCGAACCGCGGCCACCGCGGGTTCCTGGAGCCACACCTGACCGGTCCCAGGGATTCCTGGCTGTGCAGGCTGTCCCAGCACGGCCCCTCGGCCAGCTTCAGCTGCATGGTCAGCAGATCTCGGCACAGCCTGGTCGACGCGACCGAGCGACCGGCCCTGCCACGCCCGTCCACCTGGGCGACCGCGACGGCCTGGACAGGCAGAAGATCGTGAAGGTGAAACGCGAGACCACCAAGCAGATCCGAAGCATCCGGCTCCCCCGCACAATGGGAGAGTTCGAGTACCGCGTCGGCGATGCGCGCCTCGCGTTCCGTGGCCACGGCTAGCTCCCCCATACTCCGGACGTCCACCCACACCCTCTGTCCGGGCGCGGGAAACTTGAAGGCTTCACGATGAACCGGAGAGATACTTTAATGTACTGACCAGGCGGAAACCATGGACACTTCTTCACAATCCAATGATCATCCTCGGATCGGTGTACTGTCCGCCAGCTGAATGACATCACTTGATCCCAAATTTCCGCGTCTTTAAGCTCTGATTCCAGAGTGAGGTCTTGCAACCAGCCGTCACCACTGGGCTCGGCTGCCCGGATCTGCTTCCGAAGACCCCGGCCTGAGTCGCACGGTGTGCCTGACCTCGAGGTTGGAGGCAGGATGACGCCAAACAAGATCGACCTCGCCCGGTTTGGCGTGGACGGGATCACCCACTCCCTGACGACCGCCGCCATCCTCGAGATGACCTGGTTCAGCGACGAGACCAGCGCCCGGCTCGACGACGACCAGTACGCGGCGGGAGAAGGGCCGGTCTTCGACGCCACCGCCGGCCACGAGCCGGTTCTGTGTCCCGACCTCACAGCGACCTCTCGCTGGCCAGGATTCACCGCCCACGCCCTGCGGCTCGGCGTGCGTGCTGTCTTCGCCTTCCCCATGCGCCTCGGATCGAGTTGCGTCGGCGTAATGATGTGCCATCGGCGAGAGACCGGACCGATGAGCGACAAGCAGTTCGCCGCAGCCCTGGCACTCACCACCCTGCTCAGTTACGGAACACTGGTATGGAATTCCGGCTGCGGCGATGCAGAGGGCACTACGTTTCATCGGGCGGAAGTACACCAGGCCGCCGGGATCCTGAGCCACCGCCTTGCCGCCCCGGTCGACGACGCCCTCGCCCGCCTCCGGGCCTACTCCTTCAGCCACCAGTGCCCGATCACCGACGTGTCCCGCGACATCATCGCCGGACGTCTCTGCCTGCCCCAGGACGACATCTGACACGATCCATTCCGAGCCCAAACGCAACCCACGAGACCAACCCGCGCCCGGCGGAACAACCGAATCTTCACTGACATGGCAGACACCGGAACGCTGTCAGGCACGGAGGCCCTCGCGGCCGTCAGGGTCAAGGTCACCATCGTCCAGTCTGGACGGCTACTGGACCGATCTCTACGCCGGCAGCACGACAGCCACCCGAAACCGGTCCGGACCGACGCGCCTCGGCTTCGCGCAGGATCCAGCCCGCCATCACCCAACCGATTCGGCGCGAGGCCGGACCGGAAACGATCGAACGTAAGGAGCGGGGGCACCGGATTCCGGTGCCCCCGCTCGTTGTTCGTCCTGTGCCCGTCAGACGGTGCTCAGGTGCTGCCCGACGGTGTTCCAGCCCATGACGAGCACGTCGGCGTCGCCGCCGTCGCCTGCCGGGCCGGAGTTCCCGCCGGTGGTGACGCTGTGGTTCATCGCGTCGCCGGTCGCACCGGTGGCGCCGGTGCTGCCCGAGTGACCCGAGGTGACCGTCGTGCTCGAGTGGTCACCCTGGTTCCAATCACCGTGGTGGCGGCCCTGGTCCTGGCCCCGGACGGACTGGACAGCGGTGTTGCCGCCGGTCGAGCCCGAGTTCCCGGAGTCACCGGAGCCGCCGGTCACGGCGTTGTTCTCACTCGTGGCGTTCCCGGCATCACCGGAATCACCACCGTTGCCGCCGACGGCCTTGCCGGTGGCGTAGCCGAGGACGCCGGTCTTGCCACCCTGGTGGTGACGCGACCACTTACCGCCCTCGTGGTTCATCGCGGAATTACGGCCCGAAGCGAGGACCGCGGCGTCGCCGCCATGCCCTGCCGGGCCGGAGTTCCCGCCGGTGGTGACGCTGTGGTTCGCCGCGTCGCCGGTCGCACCGGTGGCGCCGGTGCTTCCCGAGTCACCCGAGGTGACCGTCGTGCTCGCGTGGTCGCCTTCGTGCTTCGAACCGTGGTGCTTCCAGCCACCGTGACCGAAGTCCCGGCCGCCGATCGCCCACGTCACCGCGGTGTTCCCGCCGGTGGACCCGGAGTTGCCCGAGTCACCGGAGTTCCCGGAGACGGCGTTGTTCTCGCTGGAGGCGTTTCCGGCGTCGCCGGAGTCACCACCGTTGCCGCCCTTCGCGGTCCCGGTCACGATGCCGAACACGCCGGTGCCGCTGTTGCCGTGGCGCCGGTTCCAGCCACCGTTGTTCGTGGCGGAGTTCCGGCCGGACGCGGCGGTGGTGGCGTCGCCACCGTCGCCTGCCTGGCCGGAGTTCCCACCGGTGGTGATGCTGGAGTTGTGCGCGTCACCGGTGGCGCCGGTGCTGCCGGTGTCCCCGGAGTCACCCGAGGTCACCGTGGTCTCGCACCGGGCGAGCACGCAGAGCCCGTAGGCGCTGTTGCCGCCGGTCGAACCGGAGTTGCCCGAGTCACCGGAGTTCCCGGAGACGGCGTTGTTCCTGCTGGAGGCGTTCCCGGCGTCGCCGGAGTCACCGCCGTTGCCGCCCTTCGCGCTCCCGGTCACGGTGCCGAGCACGCCGGTCTTGCCGCCGCGGGCGCCCCGCGAGTCCGCGGTGTTGTGGCCGGTCGAGCCGGCGACGGCGTCACCGCCGTTACCCGCGGAACCGGAGTGGCCCCCGGTGGTGGTGCTGGTGTTGGAGGCGTTCCCGGTCGCACCGGTGGAGCCGGT
Source organism: Amycolatopsis thailandensis (assembly GCF_042723255.1). Classification (NCBI taxonomy): domain Bacteria; kingdom Bacillati; phylum Actinomycetota; class Actinomycetes; order Pseudonocardiales; family Pseudonocardiaceae; genus Amycolatopsis; species Amycolatopsis thailandensis. The sequence continues at coordinate 6,209 of NZ_JBHXJK010000007.1, read as the reverse complement.
GTTGCCGGAGTCGCCCGAGGACACCGAGGTGGAGCAGCTCGCCAGGACACAGACGCCGTAGGCGCTGTTCCCGCCGGTCGAACCCGAGTTCCCGGACTTGCCGGAGTTCCCGGAGACGGCGTTGTTCTTGCTGGTCGCGTTCCCGGCCTTGCCGGAATCACCACCGTTGCCGCCCTGGGCGGTCGCCGACGAAACACCGGCCACCACCGAGTTCACCGTGTCACCGAGCGGGCCCGAACTTCCGGTGTCCGCACTCGCCACCGCGGTGCCCAGCAGGACGAACCCACCGGACAGCACTGCGGCTGTCAATCCGCGTCGCACGTACTTGTGCATGACTTCCCTTTCCTTACCTTCTGTCCACTGTGGAGTTGAGGGTGGAAAGGGGGCGTCAACTGGGATGATCGAGGCCGTACTCGTCCGGCCACGGAACGGATCTCCGGTCGTCCGGCGGTGCCCGCCACGCGCGATCGGTTCCGGGCATGCCGGTACCGGTTTCGGTCACCGCGTACTGAGGCCCAGGCGATCCGGTCGAACCCATCGAAGTCGAGCCACCGACTCCGATGGAACCAGGACCGGATGGCAACGAAGGACCACCACCCGCACCGGACACCTTGCCCGCGGAAATTTCCGCAGGCAGCACCCGCTCGGAAGACGACTGCTCGACCAAAGCCGACCGCGGCCCGGCGAACTCCCGTCGTCCGGAGGGTCCACTATGGACATCCAGAGTGGACACCATCTCCGAAGTCGCCGCGAGATCGGCACGTGGCCGCGACTCAGGTGCGGTCACCTCCTCCGGTGGCGACATCCGGCTGTCCACGGGTTCGATCACCCGATCCGCGCCCGCTGCTTGAGCGACCGGGCGGGTGATCGGAGCCAGCGCGTCGAGTACCGGCCGTGTGACCGGCGCGGTCACCGGTTCGACAGCTTTCAGCACCGGCTCGGCGACTTTCGCGACCGGCCGTACCACCGGTGCCAACACCGGTTCGACCGGCTTCGTCGCCTCCTCGACCAGCGGTGCCGCGGCGGACGCGACCCGGTGCACGGGTCGCTCGACTGATTCGAGGAGAGGCATCGCATGCTCTGCCGCTGTGTCGACGACGCCGCCGAGCAGGCCGGGATCGTCGGGTTTCGGGGACTTGTCCGAAGCGCTCGCCGTCCCGGACAACAGGACCGCCAAGAAGGCGAGGCCGAACAGTGAGCCGATCACCACGAGCACTCTTCGCAGGATTGTGGCGCTTTCCGCGATCGAGGCTCGCGACTGGGAAGTATTCATTCATGTCACCCCCTTCCGTGTCGGAACTTCACCTGTCATGAGGTATTCGTGCTGCCACTCATCACCGGATTGGGGGATCGATGAATCTTTTTTCTTTGCTTCAACGGAGTTTTGTACCGCTGAGTAGCGGGTACGCTAGCCCGTTTCCCGCTGCAGAACCGGACATGTACCGCGAACAGGTGAAACCAGGTTTCGCACAGTGACCCGGAAAGAGCAGGTGTCAGCGTGTGCCGAGCGGAACGCGGACGACGGGCAGTGTCGTGGGGTGCGGCGATCCCGCGGCCGGCTCGACGGTGACACCGACGTGATCGATATCGGCGGAAAGAGGCGCGGCGATGCTTCCGGTGCCGGTATGAAGAAGCCCGGCGGATCGCGTGCCTCCCGGTCCGCTGAGCCAGAGCTGGTAGGCGCGGCCATCGGTGAGTGGTGGCAGGCCCTGCGCGGTGATGACCGCCTCGCCCCGGAGCCGGGAGAAGTTCACGGTCGCGGTGCCGCCTCCGGTACCGGTGGCACGGACGGTGACCATGTCCGGCGCGGTCACGGGCTCGGCGATCTGCACAGGACCGGATCCCTGGTGGAACACGGCGACACCGACGGTGATACCGCCGGCGAAGACCGCCGCGGTCGCGGCGACCGCGGCCACGATCCGGAGAGCGCGGCTTCTCCGGTCCCGAGGTGGATCGTCGCCGAGCGGGACCACAGGCGGGAGCTGCCTCGTGGAGGCGATCTCACGGCGGACCCGGGCTCGCAGCTCTGCCCCGGGTTCGGCGGCCATCGCGACACCGAGTATCGCCGCGGTCTCCCGGAACTCGGTGACCTCTTGCGTGCAGGTCGGGCATGCGGCCAGATGCCGGGCGAAGGCGGCGCGTTCGAGGTCGGTGACCGCGCCCAGCGCGTAAGCGCCGGTCAAGGTGTGAACGTCTCCGGTGGTCATCGAGCAGCTCCCAGAGCGCCACGCAGGCGGATGATGCCGTCACGCACACGAGTCTTGATGGTGCCGAGCGCGACGCCGACCCGGTCGGCGACCTCTTGGCAGGTGAGCCCGTGGAAATAGGCGAGCAGAATCGATTCCCGCTGCAGTTCGGTCAGAACCGACAGGGCCTGGCGGACCTTGCCGCGTTCCTCCGTGGACAGTGCGGCTTCGGAAACGTCGTCGTAGGGACGGCGTAGGTCCAGCAGTTCGGCCCGGTCCTCGCGGGCGCGCCGCCTGCTCGGACCGGACCCGGTCGATGGCCCGGCGCTGCGCGATCGACCTGACCCAGGTGGTGGCCTTCCCCCGGGCCGGGTCGAAGTGAGCCACCTTGCGCCAGATCTCGAGCATGACCTCCTGGGTGACCTCTTCGGCGAGAGCCTGGGAGCGGAGGACCTGCACAGCGGTGCGAAAACCGGGACAGCGAGACGGTCGTACAACGTGGCGAAGGCTTTCTGGTCGCCGAGCGCCGAGCGGCCGAGGAGTTCCTCCGACGTCGGCGAGCAGCCGGAATCACCACGACGTCGTGGTGTGGCGTGCGCGGTGGCCATGGCGAAGTCCTTCCCGGCTGAAGCCGAGCCTGCACCTCGCGGCGAAGAGGCAGGGTCGCGAGCAAGCTGTCAGTGATTTTTCGTTTTCGACCGCCTCGCGTCTTGGTATCGGTGTGATCACAAGGCCGTGCCCGGCCGCGTTCCTCGCCGTACGGGTCAGAAGTCAGCCGTGAGAACGATCTGACCCCGTGGACCGAGTACGCGGAATCCGCCCGCGTCGGCGCGCAGCACGGAACTGTTGAGGTTGCACCGCATTTCGGCGGCGCCGGTCCCGATGAACTCGCCGGCGGCGAATTGAACGCCGGTGCCATCCACGATCACCACCCGATAGCTTGTGCCCGCCTCGAAGCCGCTCGCCGTCAGCTTGATCTCGACGCCCCAGGTGTGCGGAACCAATCCGGCGGAGGCGTGGATCGCCGGTGTCGACGTCGCGACCTGTACCGCTTCGAACGGTCCCGGCGCCGGAGCGTCGGGATGAACGGCCCACCCGATACCGGCACCGCAGAACAAGGCGATCCCCGCGGCCACGGCCCAGCGCGGTGGCCGCCACCGGTGTCGGCGCTGTCCCGCGCTGACGCGGCGGACGACCGCGTCACCGAGGCCGGGCGGAACGGACGACTCTTCATGCTCGCTGACCTGCGCCGCCTCGGCCAGGCTCAACGCGCGCACGACCGGGCTCAGCTCCCGTAACTCCGAACGGCAGTCCGCACACCCGGACAGGTGTGCGTCGATCCTGAGGCGTTCGTGCTCGTCGAGCTGGTCAAGCGTGTAGGCGCCCAAGGTTTCCCGCAGGATGCGGTGATCGTCGGATTTCACAGCTCGACCCCCATTTCCTCCATCGCGACGCGCAGCGCCCGCAAACCGTAGAAGAGCCTGGTGCGCAGTGTGCCGACCGGGATTCCCAGCTCCGCGGCGACCTCCGCGTACGGCCTGCCCCTCAGGTGAGTCTCGACCAGGCACACCCGGTGCTCCGGGCTGATCCGCCGCAACGCCTCCTCCACCAGCCAGGCGTTGACCCGCCTGTCATCGAATCCCGCCTCCGCGGGTTCCTCGGCCAGCGCGAGCCGCGTCGCCGGACGGACCGACCGACGGCGCATCTCGTCGACGATCACGTTCCTCGCGATCGCGAACAGCCACACCCGCAGACTCGCCACCTCGGGATCGAACCTTTCCGCCGCCCGCCACGCCCTCAGGAACACCTCCTGCACCACGTCCTGAGCCGCACCGTCGTCGTTCAACTGCCGCATCGCGAACCGGTACAGCTCCGGTCCGTGCGCGTTGTACACCGCACGAAGCGCGTGTTCCCCGGTCAGGCCGAGGCCGCCACTGGCCGATCCACCCATCCCGCGTCCCTCCTACCCCCTGTGTTCGGAGCAGACACGGGCCACGTTCATCCGATCGCGGAATTTTCTCAAAAGGGATGAACGCCAACGGCGGCGGCGCCGTACGCACTGGCCGTAAACCCTCTCCCGACGACAGGAGCCGTCATGCGTAAAACCGTCCGCGCGCTGGTGATCGGAGGCGTGGCAGTCACCCTCCTGGCAGGCGGCACCGCGGCCTCCGCCACGCCTTCCGGGAACAAGGGCTGCGACGTCCTCATCTTGAGCGAGAGCGGCAGCCTGAGCAGACACGACTGCGAGCGGCCGTTGCTGCCCAAGGCGTCGAAGAAGATCTCCGGTCTCGCCAAAGGTGACAGGCTGATCGGCCTCGACACCCGTCCGGCCACCGGCGCGCTCTATTCACTCGCCGCTTCGGGCCAGCTGTACCGGGTCGATGCGAAAACAGCCGAGGCCACGCCCGTCGGTTCCCGGATCGCGTTGCAGGGCAACGCGCTCGGCTTCGACTTCAACCCGACGGTCGACCGGATCAGAGTCGTCACCGACACCGGGCTCAACCTCCGGCTGCACCCCGACACCGGTGCGATCGCCGGAACCGACACGCCGTTGAACTACCCCGGCCGGTCAGAGGCGCCACGCGTGGCCGCCTCCGGCTACACGAACAGTGTCACCGGAGCGACATCGACCGCGCTGTACGGCCTCGACTCCGGGCAGGACACCCTGGTCAAACAAGGCAGCCTTCCCGGCGAGACGCCGGTCGTCTCACCCAACACTGGTCAGCTCGGCACCATCGGCAAGATCGGGTTGAACATCAGCTCCGTGAACGGCTTCGACATCGCCGGGGCCGCGAAAACCGGTGCGTACGATCCACACGGCTACAAGGCCTTCGCGGCCGTGCGAGTCCACGGCGTACCGCTCCTGGTCCGTATCGACCTCGCGTCCGGACGGGCCCGTGTCCTCTCACCCCTGCTCACGCATCCGGTCGGCCTCACACTGGCGAACTGACGCCATATAGAGCACGCGGCCTCATTTCGTAACTGTTCGGCCGAAATTCGACCGAACCGGTGATTCGACCAAGCCTCGTGGACGCCGAGCGCGAAATGGCCATACCAGGGCGTCCTACCGGGTGCCCAGGCGGACGAGCCCTCACTCGCCGACACCGAATGGGTTAGGGCTATTTGTCGATCCTTCTTCATCGGCGATTTCACACAACGCCTCCGCCGTCAAGAAATAATGAATCATTGACATCAGCGGGACAGCTACTGCTACTGTTCGGCACGAAGTGTCAATCGAGCGGTCTCGCAATAGCCCCGATCGACTCTGGGGGCTCATTGATCGGTGAGGTCGTTTTTCTGGGGAAGGAAACCGATGAAGATTCGCAACTCGCTGCTGACCTTGGCCGTGCTCGTGGGCGGCGCGATGACGGTGATGCCGGGGGTGGCCGGAGCCACCGTCACCGAGGACTGCACCTACAACACCAGCGCCAGCGGCGTGAACTTCCACGTCAAGTGCTCCCGCCTGCCCTCGGGGATCTCGCAGTACAGGGCGGTCGCGCAGTGCGGCAACGGCTCCACCACCTACGGGATCTGGAAGACCGTGGCGGAGAGCGTGTACATCGGCTCCGTGGCCGACTGCACGAACCGGGGCAACGTCGCCAAGGGCGGCATTCAGCTCCGCTGATCGCCTAGCCAGAGGAATGCACGCGGCGGCGGTGTCCCGGATTTCGTTCCCGGGACACCGCTGTCCTTTCTCTATTCGCCGCCGAGAATTCCACTGAGCAGAGCGGTTGTCGTGCGGCGGTCCTGGGCACCGAGCTTGGCTCGGATTCTCGCCATGTGATGCTCCACGGTCTTCCCGGAAATATGCAGTAGCTCGCCGATTTCGCGATAGGTATGGCCGTCGACGACGAGGCGGCCGATGTCGCTTTCCCGCGGGGTCAAGGCAGGTGGCTCAGCGAGAGCGGACGCCGCGGTTTCGGCGACACCGCTCACCGCGGACGGGAATCGCTTGACCGCACGCAGCAAAGTCGTCATGGCGGTCCGGTCGGTGGCGCGGATCGCGGCCTGCCCGGTCAGCCG